>SVQV01000017.1 GCA_015065175.1 Oscillospiraceae bacterium
CGTTCAATTCGTGGGCATCATGTCGGGTCGGGGCGTGCCGTTTACCATATTACTGCTATGATACATGCTGACATTTCCACCGTCGAATTTAAAGCCGTCAATGCCGTAATCATCCATCAACGCCTGAAGCTGAGCGTCTAAAAAGTTTCTGTCGCACTCTTTACGCAAGTCTACTATTGCGGAAAAGCCGTTCCACCACCTTACCAGAGCTACGTCGTTCTCCGCATTCCTGAGCAAAAGATTTGCCGCATCCTTGTGAGAGGTCGGAAAATATTTAAATGTATGCTCCATAAAGAACAGTCCGTCGGGGCAAACAAGCGGAACCACCCAGAGCATCACCTTGAAGCCAAGCTTGTGAAGCTCGTCTACCATTTTCTTGGGATCGGGGAATCTCTGCTCATCGAATCGCCAATCTCCGTACCGTCCGTGCCAGCCTTCATCTATTATCAAAATTCCCGGAACGAAGCCGTGCTTTACTATATTGCGTGCGTATTCTAACACGCCCTCCTGCGTAGGAAAATAGGTGAACTCCATCCACGTGTTATACTGTGCTGTTTTAAAGAACACATCGGGAAGTCTTTTGCCGTCAAAGGGAAAATGAGCATTCATTGCCGCAAGATAAGCATCCTTTAAGCAAGTGCCTGCGTTTACTGAAATGATATCCTCTCCTTCAAGTGTCATTACTCCGTTAGCTATGTCCACCTTAAAGGGCTTTTCACTCCAGACATATCTGCCGAAGTTAGACAAAAACAAGGGCGCTGTCTGATTGCTTGTGCTTATTCTGTAGTCAGCGCTGTATTCGGAATCCTTGGTATATGGATTTTTTGTGCCGTTCGAGGAGCAGCCTCCCCAAAAGCATTCGCCGTCCTGAAATTCTATTCTGAGAACCATAAAAGCCTCCGTTGACATATTTTGTTTTTTATGTTATTATAATATAAAATATCTGTTTTGTAAATAGGCTTTTAGTCATATTTCTTTATAAATCAGCCAATAGAGGTTTATTATGGATGCAATTACTATAACTCAGTTTTACCATTACCGTGAATCAGAAGGCGACTCATTCGGCGGACACGTTCATCAAGGCTATGAAATAAATATAGTGCTTGACGGAGAGCTTGAAGTCACGGCAGGAGACAACGTGTTTATATTATCTGCGGGCGATATGCTGATACTCGACTGCGTGGAATTTCACAGAAACAAAGTAGTAAATGCAAACGGCGCCGAGTTCATTTCTCTGCACTTTTCGTGTGACTCCCCATTTTTTGGACTTCCCCGCTTATACAATCTCTCGGCAAGTGACCTGTCGCTTGTATATGTCTTGAAGGAGGATGCGCTTTCAGAGAAAAAGCAACGTTTGGTATCGGCTAATTTGTTGCTTGAGGCTCTGATTTTAAGGCTGAGTCCCGAGCAGATAGCGGAGGAAAAGCCGCTTTCGAGAAACGCCGAAATATACCGCTCGGCAGTAATTGTGATGAAAAACAACCTCTCCTCCTCCCTGACAGTATCCCAAATTGCAAAGATGTGCGGTGTCTGTGCCACCACCTTAAAAAACGCCTTTCTGGAATGCACGGGAGGAGGCGTTATGTCGTATTTTACGAAGATAAAGCTTTCTGCCGCTACCGAAAAGCTTTGCAGCGGTATGAGTGTCGGTGAGGTCTCGGGATCGCTCGGCTTTTCTTCGCCGTCATACTTCTGTCAGTGGTACAAAAAGTCTTACGGCTATCCTCCCAAGTCAGCAAAGTATAAATAAAAAACAGGGGCTGTATCAAATGTTTATCAGGCATTTGATACAGCCCCGAAGCTTTTCTCGGCTATAAGAATAAATCTTTCAATCGAGCGTATGCTTATCTGCTTATAGGCTCGATGGCAAGCTTCACTATGTCACCGACAGTCGTAACTGCGGTTGTTACATGCGTGGTAGGACCGCCGAGCCCCACATAGAAGAACTCGCTGTCCATTTCAAAGCTGAGCGCATATGCGCCTGTAGATGTGAAGCTTCTTATTTCGGTAAATTTGTTGCTTGAATCTAACGACCAGACGTAGTTCGTATATACATTTGTTGTGGCATTTGTTTTCACGAAGCCAAGCGCATAAAGAACTCCGTCCCTTACCATAAGGTCTGTAATTATTGCACCGTTCGGAGCTGAAATTGCGGTTGTCTCATTCCTTACAAATGTCTTTGTCTTGTAAAGATATCCGGTTGTATAGTATGCGTATCCGTCATAGCTTTCGGTGCGCATGAAATCTGTAGTCAAGCGGCGTGTCGAAATGGCAGTACCGCTGCTGTTCACATCGGATTGCTGATAGTTTTTAGTATCCGAGGTGGTTGCATTGATAGTAATGTCTCTGACCTCGTCAAATCTATGCTCGCCATTGACCACGTTATACTTGAATATCTTCTTGGCTGTTCCGCCTTGATGTGCGTAGAAAGCAAATATACCTTTATCGGTCTTAAAGAAGTTGTAAACTCTGTTATTCGAGTTGCCCGAATATACAGTTCCGTCCTTGAGATAAAATTTAGGTGTTATGTAGGTTTTCGTGTCTTTATTCGTCAAAATCTTTACAGGCATGGGAGTGCCGCTCGTTCCGACAGCGAACATCAAAGCCTTGCCGCCATTGTAATCTATTTCAACTACATCGTATACATGGGTGCCATGGAGCACATTGTTTCTGTATTCCACCCATACATCATTTCCGTTTTCGTCGGTTTCCATAGCGTAATAGTTTCCCGAAAGGTTAGAGACATATTTCTGGGTATCTGTAGAATCAACTGCGGAAGGCAATTTGCTTGACACGGTTCCGTCTGCCCAGGTATATTCGTTTATAGAGTCAGCGCCGAGCGCAAAGGGCTTTCCGTTTATCCATCTGAAGTTTGATATCTCGCAGTCTGTTGATACAGGAATTCCTTTAATACTGCCCACAACAACATTCGAGCTTGAATTTGTGGCAGGGAGATCGTACCAGGACTTTGCAGTGCTGTTTTCGTCGAATGCCTCATACATTCTGACATTGAAGTCTACATAGCTCCACTCACCTGTACTTGTGTTATAAGTATTTATAGGAGGTGCGGATACCCATCCGCCGCCGTAATAACCGCCTCCTACGTAGAGCTTACCGTTATACAGGATCATATCCCACGGGTTACGGGCAATCTTATGTGTGAATGTTGTTGACTTGTAGTAAAGCTCGTTGGGATTTCCTAAATATTCGCCGTTTTCATCTGCATCCGAAGGAAGTCTTGTATACTTTGCTTCAACTGTAATGTCTGATGAAAGTGTATAAGTGCTGAGCTTTTTACCTGCGTTATCGGTCACTTGAACATTGCCTGTATAGTATCCGCTGAATGTATAGCCGTCCTTTTCAACAACGGGAAGAATGAAGCTATCTCCCTTGTTTACATTTATCGTTCCGCTCTGACCGTTAGCTGAATAGCTTACGGAATAGATAACAACGGGAGGTGCTGTTGTTACAGGTGCAGTTGTTACGGGTGCTTTCACTTCGTCTATCGCATCGTCGAGCAACTTCTGAAGATCACCGTCAAAGTCAACTGCCACATTTTTGAAAGCTCCGTAAACATAAAGCTTTTCTTCAGTTTCGAGCTTACTGAATTCTTCGATGTCGAGCTTATTAAATATAGCAAGGTCAGCAAAGTGGTTCTGAAGGGCATCTTTCTCTGTGAGAAGCTTGTCGTATACACGAAGGGCATAGGTCCTTGTACCGTCATTTCTCATTGCATACTGCCATGTATTAGCAAAGGTATTTATCTGAGAAACGAGGTCTTGTGTGCCGTAAGAAGCACCGTTACCGTAGAAGCCTAACTTAACATTATAATTGGCAACATCGGTTGCGTCAACGGTAAAGCTATAGCTGTTTACGTTCTCTACAGCTATATATCCGAGTCCTACGTTTTTGAAGTTTGAAGTAGCAGGGGTAACAATGTAAGAATTCGCAAGCCCCTGAGGATATACTGTTGCGACACCGTCAATGTCCTTAATATTATAGGGTGCTCCCATAAACAAAGTCACATGGCTGTTCTTGGGAACTGAAACTGTCAAATCAACTGTGTACTTACCGGACTCGTTGACAACCGTGCTTACACCGCCATTCATAAATGTAGGAACATTTCCTTTACCTAAATTGATGTAGTTATCACCGAAAGCAGAGGAATAGTGTGCCCCACCCCATGTTCCTGAAGAGATGTAATAGCCTATAGCGTTGGAATGCGCTCTGTGCAACAGTAAATAGGTGGTTTTTGTTACACCGTCTATGGTTCTTTTCGCATCGGCTACTACATATTTTTCGCCATTCATATAATAAGGAACACCTGTAATACCCGTTTCGGTTACAAAGTTATCGAAGGTTGCGACAGAGCCTGACGTGTGAAGCAATTTGCCGTTTTCATCATACCAATAACCGTATATATAAGGTGTAACGAACTTCCAACCACCCTCGCTTATCGTTGCCGTACCGCCGCTGAAAGGATTTGTTATCCCTTCTCTGAGAAATGCGTAAAAGGGAGTATAGTTAGAATCTGCTGCTGCAAATCTTGACGCTGCAAGAGCTTCGGTATCTTCATATTTAGTTCCGCCGACAATAGTTATTCCTTCCTTTGCGCCTGCAAAGTTAAGGTGATAAACCAAGCCTTCCTGTACATACAAAGGATAATAAACGGCATACTCTGTTGGATCCGCGGTTATGACAGGAGCTGTCGTTACGGGTACTGTTGTCACAGGTACTGTTGTAACAGGTACTGATGTTGTCACAGGGGGTTCTGAGGCGGGAGGGCCTAATACTATAGTCGAAGAACCCGTATCATAGTCATAGTTAGCCATGTACTTTCTAAGCAAAAGCACATCGGCAGAGCTTACGATACCGTCACCGTTCGCATCACCGTAAACAAAATTGCAAACATCTGCATCACTTACATTTTCACCGTTTCCGCTTGCAGCCGATGTCGGCATACCTATAAACGCTGCACCGAGACATATGCACAAGAGCGCAATGAAAAACACTGAAATCAGTTTTTTTGACTTAATGATTTTCGCCATTTGTTTATCTCCCTTTTTATATGTTTTTCATATATTTATTTTGGTTTAATTACCCCAAGAATAGAACTGGCGAACACCGCGGTAATCACTGTACCAGTCAAATGAGAAGCGACGGCCGTCCTCTGTCTCGAATACCGAAGGCTCCTGATGTCCGAGCCAATCGGCAGGAATAGCGCCGAGACCGCCCTCCGAGGCTGTTTTGAATATTCGGCGGATGCGTGCCATCTCCTCGCCTGTAAGGGTTTTCGGAGTGACAGAAGCTATTGTAGTCGCACCTGTGACAGCAGCGGCTTCAAGGAAGTCAAGGTTAAGCGCATGCGACACCTTAGCGGTGATAGCGGCACAGTCGGGGTCATGCAGGAAGAATGTCCTGTTCTGCGGCAGACGCACAAGCGTTCCGACGCCACAGGTACGTGTCACCTCAAAGTTTCTGCCCGAGGTATCTGCGCCGACACGCTGTATAGCGTGAATACCCGCTGCCAGATGCCCGAAGGTACTGCATCCGAGGATATTAGCGCCGCCTGCGGAATCCTCAATGAGACGGTACAGCTCGCGCATGATATAAGCGGTAGGATGGTGCTTATCGTAGAATGCGGGAAGCGAAGCATCCGATGCAAAGACAGAGCGCACGGTATCATAAGCTGTGAAATCGTGCTTTATAAGATCATAGCCCCAGGAGCGGAGACGTGCAATATCTGCGGCGATCTGCTCACGGGTGAAGGGGTGCGACGGGTCAAGGCTGACTCCTCCGCCATCGCTTTTACGTATACCGACTGCCTCCGACGGCACGTTCTGACATGTAATAAGCGGACGGATCCAAATGCCCGCACGGGCGCCATGGGCGTGAATTGCATCAGCAGTGCCTGCGATGTCGGGAAATCCGCTGTTTCCATGCTCCCACGGACCTCCGATATAGCTGCCGTAACGGTGAGAGCAATAGTTCTGCTGCCAGCCTGCGTCAATGACCATATGCGGACGGCAAACGGCATCAGATGTCATTTCGGTAAGATAATCACACTCCTCCATTACGCTGTCGTGAGTGATCTTTCCGTAAGCCCAATACCAGTTGTTGATACCGAATACAGGCTCCTTCGGGAGATTAGGCTTCTCACACATCATACGGCAGAAGTCCTCGGCTGCGCGGTAGGGCAGTTCATTCTCACGTCCCTCACGGCAAACGACCTCACAGGCAAGGAGAGGCTCTATAAGCTCGACAGCCTGACCGCCGCATCGTGCATCCAGCCAGAGCGTAATGCCAGAGCTGTCACACTCGAACCACGCAAAGACAGCTCCTCCCGTCTTAACTCCGAAGGAGTGCAGAGCTGATCCGTCAAAAAGGTGGAAATACCAGGGCATACGGCGGCGGGGCTCGATGCCCGTCCACAAGCATTCAAAATCTCGCTTTGGAGAAATTCCCGAACGCCCCCATGAGTCGCCAAGGCAAAGAAGTCCTGATGAGAGATCCCCGTCCCAACGAAGCTTAACGCGCAAATACGGCCGCTCGGACGGATAAAGAGTTACGGCAAGAGCGTTGCCGACTCTTTCAAAGCCGATCCTTTCACGTCTTTGTTCAAGGCTGTCCGGCTCTTCAAATCGAACCGAGCTGTCAGCGTATTGAAAAAGAACATAATCAGGCTCACGGCAAATGTCAAAAAAAGCAGGTTTCATAACAAATCTCCTATCAATAAGGCTTATTTTTTCGTAAGGAAAAGAAGCTAAAAGGGCTTACATCCCATAGCGGGAGGCATACTCTGCCACATCCACGATCTTGCCCTGCTCGCGCGCTTCCTCAGCGGCAAATGATGTTTCTCCTTTTTATGGGGTTGGGTAGTTATTGTTATCTATTATGAATTTAACTACATATATTATAGCGCAAAAAATTATAATTGTCTTTGCGCCATTTACACTAATTTATGACAAATTTTACACTGTTATTTTTTAAAATTTAACTCAACATAATTATTTGAGTAGAGATATCATAATATTTCTTTGTTACTTCAACCATTGCATCAAAATCTATCATATCGATGCTGTCACATACGGTGTGAAGCACTGGAATAGTCTTACGCGCTACTATCCATACAGTAGGATAACCGCAATCGTGGAATGCCACGTCGTCACCGCAAAGACATTCGGGATTTGTCTCCATGGGCCAATTTATTTCGGGGAGTTTCTCCTTATGTCCGACACAAAGCTCTGCCTTAGAAAACAATTCAGAAAAACAGCAGTCGTCAAAATTGATCATACAAACAATATTTTCTCCGTTGTGTCTCTCCATATATGCATTGCTTCCCTTTGCTCCGTGTGCGGGAGCTTTTTCGCAGTATTCTTCTGCCGAGAATGCTACGAATTCTATAGTATGACCGCAATTCTTGTCCTTAAGAAGTCTCGCCATTTCAAGCACCATAGCTGTACCCGAAACGTCATCCCCTGCTCCTTCTGTAAGCGGAGATGAATCGTAATGTCCGCCGAATACTATCTTTTTTTCGTCGCCTTCGACATATCCGATAACATTATCCGTTACCGTATCATACGGAGTGGCTTCGATTTTAAGCCTGAAGGTATGCTTTATATTGGCGGCAACATACAGAGCACCGGCAGGTCCGACAGCGGCTACCGCTATCTTTTTTATATAGGGGCTTCTGCAATATTTATTAGATGCATATCCGGTAGCGGAAGGGAAATTTGCAAAGACTGCACCGAGGCAACCACGTTCTTCGAGCCTTTCAATCAAATCGCACAGGTCAGAAATTCCAAGCCTGTTATCGATTACAAACAGCACCTTGTCTTTAACCTCTATATTTTCTATATCGGCAATCATTTCGTGAGTTATAACGAAAAGCTCACCTTCAAAATCAATCGAGCTTGAAAAATACTGACAAGCGGCGAAGGGGACTTCCTTACCTGCCGTTACATCGCAGAAGCTGAAGTATTTGAAATCCCAGCCCCTTACCTTATACTCTTCACGTCTTACCTTGTAGCCGTATTTCTTCATTGTTTTCTCAAAATAATCTGCTCTTGCGCGTTCTCCGGGGGATGCAGTGTGATAGGAATGATATCCCGTACACATTTCGCTTATGTGTTTCTTGTAGTTGGCATAAAGATCTTCCATAACATTCTCCTTGAAATATATAATTTAAGCACTTATATTATAGCACAAAAAAATTATAGTTGTCTTTGCATTTTTTACACCATTTTTTGCACAAAACATTATTCAAGGAAAAAGAAGTCAAGACAAAGCGCCGCTTTTATGCGCAAGACGAAGCTCTCGCGCTACCAGAATGTGCTGAACGGCGGCGGTAAGAAGCCAGGAGGCAGGAAAGCAGAGATAAAGGACAAGCAGTGAGCCTTCACTTGAAAGTGCTTCTACCGACCACTGAAATACAGTCGGGAGCCAGAGAATTCGAAGAAGGCAACAACCGAGCAGAGAGGTAACCGTCGGCAAAATCGAACGTCCGAGACCTCGCAATGTGCCTGTGCCGACCTCCATAATACCGCAAAGGAAATAGAAGGGACACACGGCAAGAAGACGGATGCAGCCCGCGCGTACTGCCTCAGGGTCATCGGGCGCATAAAGTGACAGTATCTGTGACGAGAGTAAAAGCACTGTAATACCGATAGAAATACCGATCAAACCCACAATGAGTGCCGAGCGCAGAATGGCTCCGCGTACACGCCGTCCGTCATTTTTAGCACGGTTTGCCGCCACAAAGGTCATAACGGTATGATAGAGCGCATTTTGTGTAGTGTAAAGGTAGCCTTCTACGTTTGCGGCGGCGGTATTACCCGCCACGGTTACAGGTCCGAAGCCGTTTATCGCCGATTGCAAAAGCAACGCCGATGCATTAAAAAGAACGCTTTGCGTTCCCGCCGGAAGACCTGCGCTAAGTATACGTGAAAGCGCCGATCTGTCAAGTTTGAGCGCACGGATATCGACACTCTTTTCACGAGCCATATAAAAGAAAATCAGTGTAAAAGATATCCACTGCGAGAGTGCGGTAGCAAGTCCGACACCCGTAGCGCCCATACGAAAGCCGATAACCGCGACAGCGTTAAAAAGCACATTAGCGACTCCGCCGATTGAAAGAAAGAGCATAGGGCGCAGAGTATCTCCACGGGCACGGAGGCTTGCCGCCGAAAAGTGATACACAACGAGCGCAGGCATTCCGAGAAGATAAGTGCGAAAGTAGGAAACGGCAGAAGAAAGAAGCGAGGGGTCCGTCCCCATTGCCATGAGGATCGGACGTGCTACAAGACTACCGACGAGGGTAACAATAATGCCGAGAATTCCTCCGCAGGTAAGGGCTGTATGTAAAACAGCACGGGCGCGCTCCTCTTTTCCTGCTGCGGCATCCTGCGCAATGCATATGCCGCATCCGACAGAAAGCCCCAAAAAGAAATTGACAAAGAGATTTATAAGAGATGTACAGGAGCCGACAGCAGCCATTTCAGCGGAAGACGCCTCGGGTGTTGCGCCTCCCCACCGCCCGACCATAACGGTATCTGCCGTGTTAAAGATGAGCTGTAAGAGAGACGTGGCAACAAGAGGGAGCGCAAAGCGCAGAATGGACGGAGTGAGCGCCCCTTCGGTAAGATATGCTTTTGTATCAGCTTTCATAGGGCAAAATAATGATCTCGTGAATATCAAGACGTGAGAGGTGAAGTGTATATCCGTCCTCGCTCTGCTCTACCGAAAGCTCGGCACCGCTTTCTGCAGTGATTTTTCCGAAGGTACGGTCGGGACGGAGCTTGAGTGTGATATCATAAAGCGGAACGATGTCCTCGACAGGACATCCCGTCTCAAGCATACTTCCGCAATAATTTATGAGATGCAAGTAGCGTCCCTTCGTATCCTCCGTCATATAGAGGTAAAGTCCCGAAGGCGCATGCGGAGCATCGACAAGCGGAGGCGTTCCTACCGCAAGGTCAGCAAGAGCGGCAAGCATACGGCGCTGCTTCGGAAGGTGACGTGAAAGATATCTCTCCGAAAGGTCTGACGCAAGGTAATATACCTGTCCCTTTCCGTATTTATGACGGACAAGAGCCGGGGGATGTCCCTCGGGGAAGGTAAACGGCGCGCCGAAGGTTCCGCCCGATGCAAGATAAAGCTCGGCAAGAATTTCGGTATCTTCATCTGTATCGACAACGGTATAAGCAACTGTACGGCGGCTTCCGTCTCCGACAACAGCCGATGTAGTGATGACCATTCCGTCGGTCTTGCGGTATCCGGGCAAATCGCAAAGCGGCTTAATGTATGCCTCGGGAATTTTCGCATAAGGGAAGACCTCGGCGGTCTCTCGGTATTCGCGTATATGCTGTCCTTCACTGTTCACCTCGTGTGAAAAATGAACGCCGAGGAGATCTGCCATAGCGAAATCTCCTATGTCCTCACCGTCCTCTGTAAGACGTGAGAAATCTCTGCCGACCAGAAGCGTACCGCCCTCCGCAACATAACGGCGCAGCTCACGCTCCTGATGAGCGTCAACAAACGGCATCGAAGGAATAACGAGCGCCCGATAATCACGGAGTCTCTCATAGGATATCTGCGCATCGGTGAACACGTCAAAATGACGGTGGCTTTCGGCAAGCGCCTCGATAAAGCCTGAGGCACAGGCGAGCTGAGCTTTTACATCACGGTCGGTGCGCGGATGGTTATTCTGCATCACCGCAAGCTCCTTTACGGGCTGTGTGCGGTAGAATATTTCACGGTTTTTTTCGATTTTTGCACAAACACGGCGCAAGGCTTCTCCGCCTGTGCCGTCATAGAGCATTGCGACTCCCGGCTCAAGCATCGGAGTAGCGCGGTGTGCCGCCAGAGTATAACCGAACACCTCACATTCAGCGCCGGAATATGTGGTAAAGCTCTCGTAAGGTCCGGGAGGACAATATCCGTAGGAAACACGCTTAAGGCTCTCGCCTACCTTGATCGACTCAAGAATGGTATAGAAGCGAAGATTGCGGTGAACCTCTGTGGTGAGTCCTCCGTCTACAGCACTAATGGCATTCTCAAAGCTTGCCGTATTACGTGCAGGATAAATTATAAATGTCTCTGTGTTTACAAGAAGCGGAACGCCGTAGCTGTCTGCCAACGCTTTGGCGCGCTGTATAATATCAAGATGAACGGTGTCACGCATTTTAAAATAGTTTGCAAGCGTTCCGTCCTCGGAAGACAGCTTGGAAGGCAGGGGCGCACCGAACATTTCCTCGTATTTTTTACGGCAGGCGGCGCACTGACAGTTATATGTATACCAGATAGGTCCGTCAAAATAGATAGAATCGGGGTGATAGCTCTCAATGACCTCACACATAGCGCCGAGCATGGCAGAGACGAAGCTCTCGTTGGTGATACATCCCTTATTATGTATATCCGCCCACGTGTAAGGAGTTTTTCCGTCCTCCATAATAGCGAGCCACTCGGGATGAAGCTCGGCAAGGTCACGGTAAAGAACACCGCCGAAGTGCATATATGCCATAACACGTATGCCCGCATCATGCATTGCTTTTGTGACCTCACCGAAGAGGTCGCGATGCACGGGATAAGAGCATCGTTCGGCAGCCGCACGGTAGGAAGGCAGATCGAAATATGAAGGAAGATGCTCGCTCTTTCCGTACCAATGCGCGCCCCATGACACTGCGGGATAACGCACGTGTGTGCCACCCATTTCCTTTACTACACGGACAAGCTCGTCGGCATTTTTCCACTGAGGAAGCTCGTTCTCCTCTATAATGACGAGAGGAGTTTCAAGCAGCCACTGATGCTTGGGAAGGGGATCGGAGCAGGACCACGGAAGAGATGTGACAGGATAATTGCTGGTATTCATAGACATACCCTTTCTTGTAAAGTATTGTTTACATATTATTGTTTCGCAGCTTTTGCTGTTGTTTTGTTTTCAAAATTGTTGACTTTGCACTTTTCTTTTGCTATAATGAAGAAAAAGGAGGGTTAAAAATGAGTATCGTAGCACAAAACGAGGCTGATCTCAGTATCACGGGAATAAACAATCTTCTTGAGCGTCACTACGAGGCGGGCTGGAAATACAGTTTTGATTGCCGCCCCTCATGCGCCCTTTACTATATTATTTCGGGAACGCTTACTGTCATAATACCACAGGGGGAATGTATTCTTACCGAAGGAGATGTCGGAGTTTTCGATGCCGATATCCCTATGACACTCGAAAACCGAGGCACTGATCTGCTTGCAAGCTATCAGATAAGCTTCTTTACCGACCGTAATCTCAGTGAAACAGGGCTTCCTACGGTGATCCCGAAGGCATCCGATATGCGCACACGCTTCGCTTCTGCTTATGAGGGATATATTTCCCGCGGAATAGGCTACCGCCTACGCGCCCGAGCCGCCATATCCGAGCTTCTTGCCACACTGCTTGCCAAGCAAGCGGGTGAGGAACAGGGACGCAGCAGTAAACGCCTGTCTGCACTGCTCTCATATATAGGCGAGCATTATGCTGAGGATCTATCACTGCCCGTGCTTTCACGCAAGGTGGGCTATAGCCCGTCGCATCTGCGTGAGCTTTTCCGTGAGGAGCTGGGCATCTCGCCTGTACGGTATGTGAACCGTCTGCGGATAGAACGTGCCTCTGCCCTTCTCCACGAGGATATCCCTGTCTGGCGTGTCGCCGAGCTTGTCGGCTTTCCTAACGCAAACTACTTTTCGCGCATCTTCCGCGCAGAGACGGGTATGACTCCTGTCGAATACAAAAGAACCTGTCTATAAAAATTATATAGCCGTTCGGGTCTTGAAGCAAGCAACAAAACAACGAATAATAGCACAAAACGACGTTTTTTGCCATTTATACTTTCCTGCCTATTGACATTCGGATTTTGCTATGATAATATGGCTACAGTAAAATAAAAAAGCGAGGTAAAAAGGCATGTTTCATCCTGACAAATTTGAAG
Organism: Oscillospiraceae bacterium; assembly: GCA_015065175.1. Taxonomy (GTDB): domain Bacteria; phylum Bacillota; class Clostridia; order Oscillospirales; family CAG-272; genus UBA1740. Next base: position 12,963 of record SVQV01000017.1, read on the forward strand.
AACGTATATACAGCGACGCTTCCGCTCCGCAATTCAATACAGAGGGCGACTGCTACTCGATAAAAGCGAACGGCAGTTATTCCATAGGCGCATTTATATCAAGCTCTCCGCTTTCCGAACTCGAAGGAGAATATCTCTCTGCAAGTGTAGGAATAGAGAGCGAGGGCAAGGGGACACAGGCTATGGCCATTCTTCTCTTTTTTGATGCCGAGGGCCGAAAGCTTCAATCCGACTTTCTCTCCGACAGAGGCGGGATATATACCGCATGTGTAAAGGTTCCCTCCGGAGCCGTTAAGGTCTCGCTTGAGCTTATTTGCTACTGCTTTGAGGGCGGCGCAGTCTTTTCCGCACCCACTCTTACGGAAGCAGAGCCGCCGAAGGACAGAAGCTTTACTGTTGCGACCGCATACTTCAAGCGTGAGGGCAGTACAGAAGCCAATATGCGCGCCATTCTCTCACTTATAGACCGTGCGGGCAAGGACGAGGAAAAGCCGACGCTCATTTGCTTCACCGAAGCCGCCTACGATCTCGGACTTTCGCATTGCTATATACCCGAAAGCCACCCCGATGTTCAAAAGGTACGTGAGGCGGCAAAGAGAAATTCTATCTATGTTCTTTTCACCTTCCACGAGGACGATAAATATCACTATAACACCGCAATTCTTATAGACCCCAACGGAGAAACAGTCGGAAAATACCGCAAGGTCCAGCCTACGCTCGGCGAATTGAGAATGGGCATCGCCCCCGGAACAGAGCTTCCTGTTTTCGAGCTTCCTTTTGCCAAGGTGGGTGTCATCATATGCTGGGATCAATATTTCTATGAGACCTCAAGAACGCTTGTGCGTAAGGGCGCCGAGGTAATCCTCTGGCCGAGCCGAGGTTATCACGAGGAGCGTATGCTCACACGTGCCCGTGACAACGGTGTGTATCTCGTAAGCTCTCACCCGCTCCCCGAAAGGTGCTGTATTGCAGGTCCTGCGGAGTGGAAGATCCTCGCGCGAGGTGAAGGCGAAGAGGGATATGCCTCATACCGCATTGACCTCAATGACCGCCTTGTATCCGAATACAAATCCTTCGGCAAAAACGGCGGAAACGATAACGAGATTTATCTCAATGAGCTTCGCAGAGATTTTTATATATAAGACAAAATTATTCAAATAAAAAAGAGGTGCTGTGTTTTTTGACATAGCACCTCAAATTATTATATTATGATTTCAAAGCTTCAGGTCGTTCTCTTTTATAAAGCCTATACGTCTGAACAATGCGCCCAGCAGGATAGCCAAAACGGCAGGTATAACGAAGCAGATAAGAGCAAGTCCTATCCAATCAAATGCACCGACCGTTCTCGTGTATTCTCCGCCGAACCAGCCGAGTATTACGCTGATAGGGCCAAGCAGACCGCAGGTACCCATACCCGAATTGATTGCGGCGCCGTACATTTCTATCTTGAATACACAGGTAGAAAGAGGACCTGTAATTGCGGAAATGATTATCGGAGGGATCCATATTTTAGGATTTTTTACTATATTGGGCATCTGGAGCATGCTTGTTCCTATTCCCTGAGAAACGAGTCCTCCGACCTTGTTCTCTCTGTAGCTCATAACAGCGAAGCCTACCATCTGCGCGCAGCAGCCCGCAACAGCGGCACCGCCCGCAAGAGCGAGACCCTCATAGTTTCTTTCTATAAGAACGCCCGCCGCATCAAAAATTGCCATACCCGAAAGTCCTATAGCCGCGCATATTGCCGCAGAGCTTATCGGGAGTGTGAGCGCAACACCTATGATGACCGAAACGATAATTCCCATAATAAAGGGGTGCTGAAGCGTAGCCCAACCGATAAAGTTGCCTACATATCCAACCAAAACGCCTATAAACGGAGCTATGAGAATAGAAAGTATTCCGCCTGAAAATACTGTAACGAAGGGAGTTACCAAAATGTCAACCTTTGTTTCCTTTGAAACGGCTTTACCTATTTCTGTCGCAATTATGGCGATGAAAAGAACGGCAAGCGGACCTCCCGCCTTTCCGAGAGCATTAGCGGCATATCCTACCGCAAGCATGGAATAAAGCACGAGCGGAGGTGCCTTTAATGCATATGCGATACCGACAGCCATAGCGGGACCTGCGACCGATTGAGCGTATCCGCCTATCTGATCGAAAATTTCAAGGTTAGGTATCATTCCTATAGCCTTGAAAATAGTACCTATAAGAAGCGAGCCGAAAAGACCGAGAGCCATAGCGCCCATAGCGTCTATGCCGTAACGCTTAGCGGATATCTCTATATCCTTTCTCTTCATAAAAGTGCCGATAGACAAAAACAGTTTTTTCATTTTTCCCTCCGTGGTTTTATAGATTTTTGCGTGTGAAAATATGTTAAATCTATTGTAGCACATCTGCGTTTAAAATGCAAGGAAAAGAAAATTTTTTATATATTGTATTTTTTACACGGTTTTTGAAATTTCCGTGAGGTAAATTGAGAAAAACTATTGTTTTTTTCACTCATTCATGTTATACTGAGGTGTATTATTATGAAAGGACATGTATATTTATGAAATTTACTCTTAAGGACCTCAACATCTCGGCAACCGAGCATTCTCTTGTTTTTCATAAAGGCGATGCGCCTTTTCTCTCACTCCCTATTGCTTTTCGTGTAGGAGATAATACATATACACCTCCGCTTGCAAAGGAGGAACAGGACCTTCTCACCTACACCGACGGAAAAGCTACGGTAAACGTGCGTTTCCTTGCCGATGCCCTCATAATAGAGCCTGTGCTTCTTACGGAGAACGGACTTGCCGTTACCGAAACGCATCTTTTTGTAAACGGCAGCATTGCGCCTTTCGGCTTTGACCGCGCATATACGCCTCAGCCCCGCAACAACAATATGCGCAACTGTACAATCTTCTCAGCTCTGCCCGATATCTCGGCAAACGGCTATCATACACCTCCCTGCCTTATGTTCTCGGTCGGATGCCCTCTCGGCTGGGTCTCCTACGGACTTCTCGACATTCCCGACACCAAAATGTGCCGAATGGAAGAGGACGGAAGCTTTCTCATCGAGAGCTGCGGAGGTCACAAAAAAATTTCTGCGGGTGAGTCTTATAACATCCCCCGTGTAATAGTAGCATTCCCCGAGGACGAGTATGACGGTATCACCACATTCCGCCGTCATCTCCGTGAGCTCGGTTTGTACACCCCCTGCCGTCCCGACTGGAGCGAGCTTCCCGACTGGTGGAAGTATCCGCAGTTCTGCACATACGGAGATCAGCTTATAGAGCGCCGTGTGGGTCAGCTCATAGACGATGCGTGGGTTCGTGAATTTGTCGACCGTTCCGAGCGTGATTTCGGAGTTGAGCATATGGTTATTTGTATTGATGACTCCTGGCAGCTACCTCACTCGATAGGTCCCGCGGTTGACATAAAGCGCTTCCCCGACCTCCGCAAGCTTATCGACGATATGCACGCCCGTGGGCACAAGGTAATGCTGTGGTATACTCCTATGTTTGAAAAAACAACTAACGGCATCTCAAGCCGTGCCTCCGAGCTTGGCGTTCTCTCAAGCGACGCCATGACCTCCGCTTATTTTAACAACTTCCCCGGATGCTATGCTATAGACTATACATCAGACGGCGCGGAGCAATTTCTCCGTGAAACCGCAGAGATACTTTTCGGTGACGGAGAGGGTCAGCTTAATGCCGATGCTGTAAAGCTCGACTTCTTAGCTAATCTTCGCGACCCCGCAAATGCCACCGAGTATGCGCATCCCGAGCGCGGAATAGGTATGCGTGAATACTACCTTTACTACAGTATGTTCCGCTCTGCCGCTAAAGCGGTAAAGCCCGACGCAATGATAAACGCAACATTGAATGACCCCCGTTTTGAGCATCTCATTGACGTTTCCCGTCTCCATGACACACATTCGGGAGAAGAAGAAAAGGAACGCCGCGCGCGTATGATGGCGCTTGCCTGCCCCGATCTTCCTATCGACACAGACGGCGCACTTATGCTCCCCGACTGGCTCCGCCGCAATCACATCTCGGCATCCGTTTGCGGTCTGCACTCGATATATTACACTTACGCTATAGGAAAGCCCTCCAATCTTCTTTCGGAGAAGGAGAAAAAGGCTATCGGCGCACTCGCTTCCATGACACTCTACCGCCCGTCAGGCGTTCCTGTCGCCGACGGAAACGGAAACTGGAAGCTTATCGGCAAGGACGGACGTGTGATGGCTGATGCCATAAGAGGAGAATCTGTTATATATTATCCCGAAGAAGAGGGCGGCATCGGACGTATTTTCTCCTTCCTTGATGAATTAGTCACACTTCCCTTACACGGAAGAAAATTCTCCGAGCTTACCCCCGCACCCGAAAAGGAATTCTGCGAGGTGGATTACGCTCGTGACTGCGTAAGAGTATATCTCCGCGCAGGACAGGTCTACACATTCCGCGACAAGGACGACGGAAAATCTGTAGACCGTATGTTCTTGACTATGAATGCAAATTCTTCCGAGGACACCATGAATTATGTAAACTAATATTTGCGTTTTTTCGTAAAAATACACTTGCAGGTCATAGCATGATACTCTTAGCGGAGTATCACCCTATTGACAGGCAAGTGTTTTTTCTTGATTTTTTATTTTTTTGTGAAAAGATATTGATAATTCATTTAATATGTGCTATAATTTTATGATAGTATTTATGAGAAAGCATTTTTGGAGGCAGGATATGCAAAAAATCAATCATAGCGAACTGCCAAGCTCCGCGGCGCTTGCCTATCTCGGAGATGCGGTACACAGTCTCTATGTCAGGACTCAGGTGGTAGGTCAGGGCTTTACACGCTCGAAGGACCTGCACAATGCGGCAAATCAATATGTAAACGCCGCCCATCAGAGCGTTCTCTACAAGAGAATAAAAGACATACTTACCGAGGATGAAGCCGATGTTTTCAGACGCGCGTCTAACTCGGGACATCTCCAGAAGCCGAAGCATATGACCGCAAAGGATTACAGAATAGCCACAGGCTTTGAAGCGGTTTTGGGAATGCTCAAATGGCTCGGAGAGGAAGAACGCTTGCAGGAAATCCTCTGCATCGCACACACCGAAAGGGAAAACGAGTCCGACGAAGAAGAACAGCAAGACTCAATTACCGAAGAAGAATAATAAAAAATTTACTATAAAGACAATGAAAAGGACAAGCAAATGATTCAGAAAATCAAAGGAACAATGGACATCCTTCCCGACGAGACCCCTTTATTCCGTTATATAGAGGGCATTATGAGGGAGGAAGCCGAGCGCTACGGCTTCGGCGAGATAAGAACCCCTACTTTTGAAAACACAGACCTTTTTGTAAGAGGTGTCGGAGATACGACCGACGTTGTACAAAAGGAGATGTATACCTTTACAGACAGAGATGAGAACCGTTCTATCTCTCTGCGCCCCGAAGGTACGGCATCCGTCGCGCGTGCGCTTATCGAGCATGGAAAATGCGTTGATACGATGCCTCAGAAATATTATTACATCATAAGCTGCTTCCGTCACGAAGCGCCTCAGGCAGGCAGAAGCCGTGAGTTTTTCCAGTTCGGTACTGAAATGTTCGGCGCTGATTCTCCCGCGGCTGACGCTACCTCTATCTCTCTTGCGGCATCGGTAATCCGCCGTCTCGGTCTTACCAACGTAAAGCTTCATATGAACTCTATCGGATGTAAGGAATGCCGTCCTCAGTACAGAGACGCTCTCGTTTCTTATTTCTCAAAATATAAGGGCGAGCTTTGCGAGACCTGTAACAAACGCTTGGAGACAAATCCGCTCCGTCTTTTAGACTGCAAGAGCAAGATATGCTCCGAGATTGCAAAGGGAGCGCCCAAGACATTAGACCACCTCTGCGACAAATGTAAAAATCATTTTGACAGTCTCTGTCAGTATCTTGATGCTATGAACATTGAATATACGGTAGACCCGACAATAGTAAGAGGTCTTGACTACTACACGGGAACCGTATTTGAATTTATCGCGGAAGGAATTGCGGCTCAAAGCACGGTTTGCGGAGGCGGAAGATATGACGGACTTGTAGAGTCTCTCGGAGGTCCCGCACTTTCGGGCATCGGCTTCGCTATGGGACTTACACGTATAATCCTCGCTATGAAGCAGCTCGGCACGGACAAGGTCGAAATCGCAAATCCGAAGCTTTATATTGCCTCTCTCGGTGATAAGGCGGCACTTAAGGCTCTTGAAATTGCGGAAAGACTTCGCAGACAGGGCACCTTTGTCGAATGCGATATTATGGGAAGAAGCCTTAAAGCGCAAATGAAATATGCGAACAAGCTCAATGCTGAATACACCTTGATCATAGGTGACAGCGAGGTCGAAAGCGGAAAAGCTCAGCTCCGTGATATGAAAAACGGAACGCAAGAGGAGCTTGAGCTTGACAGCTTCACAATATAAAACTACCGCGGAGGCTGCATCTCAAACGAAACAGCCCCCGCTCTTTATCCTCAGAAGGAGATATTATGGAACGAGAAGATTTTTTGCCGATAAACGCCGAAGACGTCCGCGCGCGGAATTGGGATGCCCCCGACTTCGTATATGTCACGGGTGACGCTTATGTGGACCACCCCTCATTCGGAGTCTCTATAATATCCCGTGTGCTTGAAGCGCAGGGCTACAAGGTTGCTATTCTTTCTCAGCCCGACTATAAGAGCTGTGAACAGTTCAAGACCTTCGGCAGACCTCGGCTTGCCTTCCTCGTAAGCTCGGGAAATATTGACTCTATGGTGGCTCATTACACCGTATCGAAGAAAAAACGAAGCTATGACTATTATAGCGCAGGCGGAAAAATGGGCAAACGCCCCGACCGCGCGGTAATAGTATACTGCAACAGAATAAGAGAGGCTTACGGAGACGTTCCGATAATCATCGGCGGTCTTGAAGCCTCGCTTCGCCGTTTTGCCCATTATGACTACTGGGACGATGCCGTCAGAAGAAGTATTCTCGTGGACAGCCGAGCGGATATCCTTACCTACGGAATGGGCGAGAAAATTATAAGCCGTTTGGCAGAGCTTCTCGACAAGGGCGTGCCGATAAAAAAGATACACGATGTACGCGGCTGTGTCTACCTCTGTAAAAAGGGTGACAAGATACATTATGACTATGAAGAAACATACGACTATGATGTCTTAAAGACCGATAAAGCCGCATATGCGGATGCTTTTGCTACACAATATAAAAACATAGATTCTGTAAAGGGACGGGCTGTTGTCGAATACTACGGTGACAAAATGCTGGTACAAAATCCGCCTATGCCGCCACTCGAACGAGAGGAGCTTGACCGTGTTTACGCTCTTCCCTACACGAGAAACTATCACCCCGATTATGAGAAGGAGGGCGGAGTTCCCGCAATAAACGAGGTCAAATTTTCTATTACTCACAACAGAGGCTGCTTCGGCGCCTGCAACTTCTGCGCACTCGCCTTTCACCAAGGACGTGAGGTACGCTCACGAAGTGAACAAAGCGTATTGAACGAGGCAAGGGAAATTTCCGCTCTGCCCGATTTCAAGGGATATATACACGACGTAGGAGGCCCTACCGCAAATTTCCGTTATCCGTCCTGCGATAAGCAAAAGGAAAACGGTATGTGCCCGAACAGAAAATGTCTTGCGCCTACACCTTGTAAGCATCTCAAGGTAGACCATACCGAATACATGGAGATGCTCCGAAAGATAGAAGCGCTTCCGAAGATAAAAAAGGTATTTATCCGTTCGGGAATACGCTTCGACTATCTTATTTACGACAAGGACAGCTCTTTCTTTGAGCAATTGGTTTCACATCATACGAGCGGTCAGCTTAAGGTAGCGCCCGAGCATTGCTCAAACAATGTCCTTTCTTATATGGGAAAGCCGTCTATAGAGGTATACGAGCGATTTAAGAAAAAATACTTTGAGCTGTCAAAGAAGCACGGACTTGAGCAGTATCTCGTGCCCTATCTCATGTCGAGCCACCCGGGTTCTACAATGAAGGATGCCGTAGAAATGGCTCTTTGTCTTAAAAAATGGAAGCTTTCTCCCGAACAGGTACAGGACTTTTATCCCACTCCGGGTACTATTTCCACTGTCATATACTACACAGGAATACACCCTATGACCAAAAAGGCGGTATACGTCTGCCGTGATTACAAGGAAAAGCAGATGCAGAGAGCCTTGCTTCAGTATAACAAAAGAGAAAATTATGCGCTCGTTCGTGAAGCCTTGAAGCTCGCGGGCAGAGAGGACTTGATAGGCAATTCCCCCGACTGTCTTATAAAGGATTACAGCGCAAAAGGCACAAGCATCCAAAAGAAGCCGAGCGCCTCTCAAAAATCCAATACAAGCAGAGGAAAGAAAGTGCCGACTCGCAAAAATGAAATAAAAAAAGCGCCCGCAAAAGCATCTCGGGAAACTCAGAAATTCAAAAAGGCGCAAGGAAACAAGCAAAATTCAAAGAAAAAACAAGTTTTTCGGTGACAAGCCGACAACAATTGTTTACAAAAACCAAAGAGAGAACATTTCAGTTGATTTGTTCTCTCTTTCTGCTTGCAATATTATTTGATTATAAATTCAGATCGGGTATTCTCTCTGCTATTTTCCTGTTTTTAAAAGCCTTTTCGTGTGTTACCTCACGAATAATTTGTATAAAATCAGGGAAAAGTATTTCTTCGTCCTCGCTTTTCAGCTCTACCTCCATTATGGCGACATTATCCCAGAAGGGATAAATATCAATTTCTATGGTATGCCCTTCATAATCGAAGCATTTTCGGGTTTTAAGCACCTCATTCAAGGAGGTGTCACGCTCCTTTAATGCTTCTTTATATTCATTTTCGGTAAGCTCTGACTCATTTTCTATATGTGTTATGTCGCTTATACGGATTTTTTCCGTTTTCGTATAGACCTTAATCCCGTTTGTTTCTCTCGCACGTACCCTTCTTGTCTCTCCGCACTCGGAGATAAGATAGGTCTGCACTATCTCGGAGCTTTTGAAGCCGTCCATTTTCGACATCTCTTTCAAATCAGGGAATTTTATCAGATACTTTCTCTCGATTTCAAGCGGAACATTTTTTTCCATAATAGCCTCTTTTCTCAAATTATCTTGAATTATTTCCATAAAATCATTGACATACTTGCTTTTTTATGATATACTAATTATTGTTCATAATGAAATATTGGGATATAGCCAAGTCGGTTAAGGCACAAGACTTTGACTCTTGCACTTCGTTGGTTCGAGTCCAACTATCCCAGCCAAAAATCCGAAAGCAGAGCTTTCGGATTTTTCATTTGTGCCGCAGGCACAACATCATTTGCCCGAAGGACAACATCATTTCGAGCGAAGCGAGAACTTCATTGTCGCAGACACGCACAAATGAACGATGTTGCAACAAGTTGCAAATGATGTGCTTCGCAACGATGTGGGCTTTGCCCAATGAAGTTGCGCTTCGCGCAAACGGAATTAGACCGTTCGCTCATTTTTTAACTCTGAAGTTTTTCAAAATTTTGTATATGCATTTCCGCGCAAAGCTCTGCTTTCGGATTTTTCATTTGTGCCGCAGGCACAACATCATTTGCGTGGCACACGCAACATCATTTGCCCGTAAGGGCAACTTCATTGCCGCTTGCGGCACAAATGAACGATGTTGAGGCATTGCCTCAAATGATGTTGCGACAAGTCGCAAATGATGTGGGCTTCGCCCAATGAAGTTGCGCTTCGCGCAAACGGAATTAGACCGTTCGCTCGTTTTTTTACTCTGATGTTTTTCAGAATTTTGTAGATGCATTTCCGCGCAGAGCTCTGCTTTCGGATTTTTCATTTGCACCGACAGACACAAAAGGTATTAAAAAGCTCGTTCTATTTTTTCAAGCTTGTTTTCCTTTTCACGTCGGGAAAGGTACTCACGTGGAGTACATCCGAATTCATTCTTGAAAACTCTGTAAAAATTGCGCATTGAGCCAAAGCCGCTTTCCAGCGCGCATTCGGTTATGCTGTAGCAGCCCTCGTTCATAAGCATCAAGGCATTTTTCAAGCGCAAGGCTGACAGATAAGTGGAAAATCCTACGCTGAAGCAGGAGGAAAACCATTTTGACACATACGCCTTTGTGTACCCGAATTCAGAAGCGAGAGTATCGAGCGAAAGATCGTTTTTGAAGTTTTCGTTTACATATACGAGCAATTTTGTTGACTGCGCAGGCTCGGACACATACTCGCCCTCCTTGAAGAAGATACAATCCATAACTATCCCTAAAATAACATGAATATACCCTAACTGCTCGATCTCGTTTATCCCGTCACGCTTAAGGGCGCTTATGCATTCTTTGATGCGGGATACTGCTGACTTGTCAAGAATAAACGGATAGGAAGCCTTCTTGTTTTTTGTGGCTTCAATGAATCGCTCGCACATATAAACGGGAATAATAAGCACGCTCGAACGGGAATAGGAAGGGGTAACGTAAGCGTGAGAATCATATGAAAGCGCAACCGAAAGCTCACCTGCCGAAAGCACACGGAAGTGACCGTTAACGAGGAATTCCATCTCTCCCTCATCAACAAAATAAAGCTCTATATGGGAATGAAACTGAAGCACGCAGCTATCGTTTTCATATTCCTTATAGAACAGTCGGTTATGGCGCTCACGCTCTATATTAAACCTCGGTTGCATAGTTATCCGACTCCTTCTCCGTAACTGTGCAAAAAATGGCACAATTATCTGATTTTATGGCAAGAAAATGCCATAATTATAGATTATAATGGTTATAATTATAAATCATATAACAGGATTTGTCAATAAAAAACCTGAATTTTATAATTATAAAGGAGAAAAAACATGATATACGGTATTTTGAAGGACATCAAAGAGGGAGAATTTCGTGTAATATCGACACCTGCCGAGGTAAAAAGCATTGTCGCATCAGGACACGAGGTATGGGCACAGCACGACTGCGGCAAGGCTGCCGGCTTCCCCGATGAAAAGTATGAAGAGGCAGGCGCGCGAATTGTTTACTCACAAGAAGAAATGTGGGCAGGCTGCGATATGGTGGCAAAGGTAAAGGAATTTACTCCCATAGAATATCCTTTGATGCGAAAGGAACAGATAATACTCGGATGCATTCATCCCGCAGGTCATCCCGAGGAGGTAGACGCTATACTTAAAAGCGGTGTAATAGCCTTCACCGCAGAGGACGCTCACCGTTACGGCTCACCTAACTGCGAAGCCGCAGGAAAGCAGGGGGCATTGTTCGGTCTTGAATCCATGCTCACTATAAACGGCGGCAAGGGAAAATTTGTGGGCGGCTTTGCAGGCGCGCCCAGAATGAATGTTCTTATTCTCGGCGCAGGCGTTGTCGGCCGCGGTGCGCTCGAAATGCTATTTGCGCTCGGCGCAAACTGCACAGTAATGGACATAAACGTCGGTGTTCTGCGCTCACTTCTTACTCAATACGGCAGTAAAATAAGCACTATGATGTGCAATAAAGAAGCTATCGCCTCCGTACTGCCCGAGACCGATATGGTGCTGAACTGTGTAAAGTGGGACAAGAGCCGCAAGGATTTCCTTATTGACTGCGAAATGCTCAAGCTGATGGAGCCCGGAAGCGTTCTCGTTGATATTTCAAATGACGATCCCGGCGCAATAGAATCCAGCCATGAGACACATCACGATAACCCGAGATACGTCGTAAACGGTGTAGTTCACTATTGTGTATCCAACATTCCCGGGGCAGTCGCAAACTCCACATCGGTAGCCTACGCTTCCGAAATGCTGCCTATGATAATGAGCATCCTGAACGACGGTGTAACAGAATGCTGTGTAAAGGACGGATTTTACCGCAGAAGCCTTACGGCATACAAGGGATACCTCACCCATGAGGAAACAAGCGCTGTCCAGAACAAGCCGTGGATACGCCCCGAGGACATTCTCGGCATTGCCGACCGCAAGCTCGATCCCGCCCCCTGCGCAACCGTGACAAGATCCGATAATTATTATAAGAAATAATCTGCCAAAAGGCAGGCGAAAGCCGATTTTAGAAGGGAAACACTCCGAGATGCTCGAGTAATATTTTTATTCCCATAAGAATGAGGATAATTCCGCCTGCCGCTTGAGCTTTTTTCTCAAATCTGTTTCCGAATACACTGCCTATTTTGACACCGATAGCTGAAAGTATGCAGGTGGTCATGCCTATAAGAAGGATTGCAAGCCAGATATTTACGTTGCCCGCAAGAGAAAGAGAAACTCCTACTGCAAGCGCGTCTATCGAGGTGGCTATAGCCATTGTCAGCATTGTTTTAAAGGAATAATCCGCATTTTTGTCACAGCACTCACATTCTCCGCCAGACTCAAACGCTTCCTTTAACATATTCGCGCCTATAAGCGCAAGAAGGAAAAACGCTATCCAATGGTCGACCGATACTATGTATTCTGCAAAGAGACGACCGAAAAAGAAGCCGAGCAGGGGCATTAAAGCCTGAAAGCCGCCGAACCACAAGCCACACTTGCCCATATTGGAAAGGCTCGCCCTGTTTGAAGAAAGTCCTTTACAAACAGACACGGCAAAAGCATCCATCGAGAGTCCTACCGCTAAAACAAACAACTCAAAAAATCCCATAAACAAAAAATCTCCGTTTCAACTTCCATGCGTTGACTCGGAGAAAAACAAAAAAGAATAGTCCGAGCACTGCAAGCAATGCAAGTCTCGCCAATTAAGAACGGCCAGAGTTTCCTCAGTATGTTGACCGTTCCCCGCAATGCGGGCGACTACTCCCTTAACTTCGACTATTATATCACGGCTGTCGTTTTTTGTCAATAGGTGGCGAAGCAAAAAGCTATAGAAAAAAGGATTGAAATTATGGAGTGAAGTACGATTAGCTCACTTCCTCTATCAATCCTTTTTTTCTTTCTATCAGCTCATTTCTTCGATGTGATATACGAACTCGAGTGAGCGGAGGGCTTCTATTATCTGCTCGTGGGTCTTATATTCCTTAAGCTCCTTGCTCATTATTGTTACCGAGACAGAATACACGCTGAGTCCCGAATTGAGATATGCGGGGTTGGATTCGATATCGTCAATGCGGAGTCCGAGCCTTCTTATTACCGTAACGAAATCTGAAAGGTTGCTCTTGTTTTTCAGCTCTAAGTGGACCTCAAAATGATTTGAGCGGTTTTTCAGATGTCTTTCGATCGTAGGAAATACCGAGAGACTGCAAAGCAGAGCTACGAAAATTATCAAAGATGCCGCATACAGTCCTGCGCCTACGGCGAGTCCGAGTATTCCACACGCCCAAAGACCGACAGATGTGGTAAGTCCCTTTATCTGATTTCTCGAGCTGAACAGTATAGAATTACTGCTTATGATGGCTACACCTATGACCGATGCCGCAGATATAAAGCAGAGCTGTGTCTTTGCGAATATATCCAAAATCATGGCGACCGTACAAGCGAGAGATGCTAAAATAAAGGTACGCAAGCCCGCCGCGTGTCGCTTGCCCGCGCGCTCGCATCCTATAATTGCCGACATAACGAGCGACAGGACTATTCTTAAAAGTACAGAACAAAAGTTGATTTGAGCCGACCAGTCACCCAAGAGAGATGCTATCGGGTCTGTTACAGATAAAATATTCATTTTTTACCTCTTTTCTAATTTCGGTTGATAAAGCGGCTTCTTCTGTGAGGTCTTACATATTCATAAGCCTCCTCTGCCGCCTCGGTAAATACCTGTTCTTCCTCGGAGATGTTATGCTCGGGAAGGTCTTTTTTGATTTTTTCTATCTTTTCTATAAGTATTTCGAGCGAATTTTTAGCTTTACCCTCACTATCCAACAGCGGTACTTCAACTTCCTCGGTCTTATCCTTTGAGCAAGCGCCCGAAAGATAGAGCGAAAGCTTCGCACAGGCGGGACCTGCAAGCTCATAAAGAATACCCGCTGTAACTATTATGGATTGAAGCGTTCCTCCGACCTCGTCGCCAAGCGCACGCGCACAGAGAGACGCAAGACCTATAGCGACGCTTGCCTGCGGAATGAGCGCAAGTCCGAGATAATTTCTCGTTTCCTTCTTCTTTTTAACAGTAGCGCATCCGAAAAATGCGCCCGAATATTTTCCGAGTACTCGGACAAAGAAGTAAACTATACTTATAAGCAGAATAGGCACGCCGCCAACATTGCCGTCGGCGCTGAAAAGGTCGCCCAATTTAAAGCCTATACCCGAACGTACAAAAAAGAGCATAAGGAACGGAGGCGCAAAATAGTTTAACTGCTTGAAAAGCTTTGTGTCATCGGTTACATTTATGTATATCATACCCATGGACATACAACCGAGAAGCGGAGAAACATCGAGCAGAGCGCAAACACCGCACAGAGTAAACAGTACGGCAATTGCAATTATAAGTCTGTTATCTGTCGAGCGCTTTGTCGGCATAAGCAGCTTCATCAAAAAGCCAAACAGACCGCCCAAGACCAAAACGCCTATATTTTTAAGCATCGGTGTAAAAATACTTCCGACGCTCATTTCTCCGCTGCCAATAATAGAAAGTGCGACGGATATAGCAACACTGTATGCAATAAGCGCGACTACGTTATCAAGCGCAATGACCTGTAAAAGTGTATCAACGAAGTCGCCCTTTGCGCCTGTCTGACGTATAGTCATCATAGTAGATGCGGGAGCGGTCGCCGCCGCCAAGGCAGAAAGCACGAGTGAAAAAACGAATGGCAATCCTAAAGCAAGATATGTGACCGCAAAAACGAGTAAGGAAGCGAAAAGCGCTTCAAAAAGCGTTATCACTACAGTCTTTATGCCGTTTTTCTTTAATGCTGAAAATCTGAAAAACTCACCTGTGGAAAACGCGATAAACGCGAGAGCGATATCCGAAATAAATTCCAGCCCGTTATAAAGTGCAGAAGGGATCAAATTGAAGCAATACGGGCCTATCAGAATACCTGCTATAATATAAGCCGTAACGTTAGGCAAACGAAGGTGCTTCGTTATACGTGTCATAGCGAAGCCAAAGAAAAGCATTGTCGCCACCGAAATTACAACTATAGCAACGGGGGAGTCAACGCCTATTTTCTCATAAATAGCTGTTTGCATATTCCCTCCTTTATAAATTTATATACGTTTGTGTAAACTTTTGTTGTCGATCAATCCAAAAACATCGGTGTGGATAAATAGCGGCTTCCCGTATCGGGCAAAAGGACTACTATTCTTTTTTCCTTGTTCTCCTCTTTTTTTGCCAGCTCTATTGCCGCATACAGAGCCGCCCCCGAAGAAATACCGACAAGCATTCCCTCTTTTTTGCCTATCTCTCTGCCGGCTTCGTATGCCTGTTCTTCGGTAACGGTAACGATTTCGTCATACACCTCTGTGTCAAGCACCTCGGGAATAAATCCTGCGCCTATTCCCTGCAAGCCGTGCGCGCCTGCCTTGCCGCCCGACAAAACGGCTGAATTTTTCGGCTCTACCGCCACAATTTTAACGAGGGGATTTTTTTCCTTCAAAAATTTACCTACACCCGTTATTGTTCCTCCCGTACCGACACCCGCGACGAAAATGTCTATCTCTCCGTCTGTGTCCTCCCATATTTCGGGACCTGTGGTGAGGAAATGCGCTTCGGGGTTTGCTTTATTTGTAAACTGCCCTGCTATAATACTGTTGGGGATATCGCGCGAAAGCTCCTCCGCCTTCGCGATAGCTCCGCTCATTCCGAGAGCCCCCTCTGTCAGCACTAATTCAGCACCGTATGCCTTCATTGTATTTATGCGCTCCTTAGACATATTATCGGGCATAACGATAATAAGACGGTAGCCCTTCACGGCACATACGAGCGCAAGACCTATTCCCGTATTTCCCGAGGTCGGCTCTATTATAACGCTGTCGGGCTGTAAGAGTCCTTTCTTTTCCGCATCGTCTATCATATTTTTCGCGACTCTGTCCTTTGCGCTGCCCGCGGGATTCATACATTCAAGCTTCGCTATAAGCTTGGCTTTCAGGTCATATTCTTTTTCTATATTGGAAAGCTCCAACAAAGGAGTCCTTCCTATAAGCTCATCGGCTGAACTGTATATTCTTTTCATTTCAATTACCTTCCTTATAAATTATATCCTTTATCTCTCCGAGTTTTTTTATTGTGTAATCTATATTTACACCTATATTGTTTTCCTTACCCTTCGGGTTATACCAGACCGACTTTATTCCTGCATTATTTGCGCCCTTTATATCGCTTGTAAGCGAGTCGCCTACGATAATCACTTCATCGCGTCCGGCGTTCGGAATTTTAGAGAAAACAATATCAAAAAACTCTTTATTAGGCTTTTCGACACCTATTTCATCCGAAATGAATATTCCGTCAAAAAGCTTATTTAAATTCGAGCGCTCCAGCTTTCTTTTCTGCGCTCTTTGAGTTCCGTTTGTCACTGCGTACTGCAAGACCTTCCCTTTTAAGGTCTCTATAAGCTCATAGGCGTTGTCGTTGAAGCATATAGTGTCTCCGAGTCTCAATTGATATGTGGAATTAAATTCGTCAACCTTGTCAAAGGCTATTCCCTCTTTTTCAAAAAATTCAACGAACCGAAGTGTAAGCACCTCGGGCTTTGTAAGCTCGCCTCGCTCTAACTTCTTCCAGTACTTATCATTTATCAAAGAATATCTCTCTATCATTTCATCGGTGCATGTGCCTATTGAAAATTCCTCGAACAGCCCTTTTATAGCCGCCTTTTCAGCTGCCTTAAAATCGAGTACGGTTCCGTCTATATCCCATAAGATTACTTTTATCATATGTTCTCCACATCTACTTATATTCTTTATAACGTTTAGTTTATCACAAAACACGGTAATTGTCAAGTTTAAATGTTTTTCATATTTTTCATATTTTTTATAAAAAGGTATTGACAAATGATTTCTTTTGTGTTACAATTCATAGCGAACATTCCAATGAAACTTTTAGAATCGCAAGAAACTAAAAGCGGAGGAAGCTCTGGAGAATCCCGAAAGGGTGCCGAAGGTGCAAGGTCATTTATGTGACTGAATCTCTCAGGCAAAAGGACAGAGCGGACAATACACTTTATATTTTTGCTTATATTTTGTTTTTGTCTGCAAATCATTTTTCTTTAGGGCTGCTGTTCGGCAGTTCTTTTTTATTTTTATTTTATTTTTAGGAGGTCTAAGGATATGTTTGAATCTTTAGAAAATTTTTTGTTGCCCCTCGTATCGAAGGCAAACGCTTACTTATCTGACTACGTTCTGATATTTTTGCTTGTCGGCGTAGGTCTCATCTTCTCTATCAGCACACGCTTTGTGCAGGTTCGCTGCTTCGGGCAGGGATTTAAGCAGGTATTCGGAAATATGAAGTTAAAGGGCGGAAAGAACAAGGGCGGTCTCAGCTCGTTCCAGGCTCTTGCTACAGCTATCGCGGCGCAGGTCGGTACAGGTAATATAGTCGGTGCCTCGGGTGCTATCCTCATAGGCGGTCCCGGCGCTATAGCTGTAG
>SVQV01000143.1 GCA_015065175.1 Oscillospiraceae bacterium
TGATCACTACCAAGCAATAACGGATAGCGCGCGCTATCATATGTCCTTGACACAGGGCATCAAGAGGCGCTCTTGTTCCTTCCTTGACTATAAGAACCGCCACCAGCCCCAGAACGACCTTTAAAACCTGCGCCCACCAAATTGCAGCGGTCGAAAAGCGCAGATAGGTCTCGTCTGTCAGATAGACAACTATAATGCCCACACTGCATCCGAGCAACGTGTAAGCGTTTTTCACGGCAGAAGTGTAGTTGTGGGCATCTAAAAGCTCGGGATGCGGATGAAGCTCCACGAAGAGCAAAAACGCGATGCTGCAAAGGAGCATTACGCCGAAGACGTAGGGAACAAGGCGTTTTCGGTTTCCAAGCAACAGAGGACGGAGGATAAAGAGCAGCGCAAGAGCTGCAAAAGCGCCTGTTAACACATCTGCGGGGGTATGAACGCCTACATACATACGTGAGAAGCCTACTAAAACCGCTATCACGATACAGACAACGCGAACGGCACGTCGCTTGACTGTCAGCGCAATAGCGCCGAAGGTTCCGACGGCTGTTTGGGTATGACCGCTTGGGAAGCTGTAGCCGCTTGCGGCTTCAATTGCCTCGGGCAGTGGCTTGAAATTGGGATCGCGTACCCATGGGCGCGGAACACGGCATACAAGCTTGGTAAATTGGTTGATGAGAGTGCCCAGGAGACCTACACCGAGAACATAATATCCCTTGTATTTGTCAACGCACCAGAAGATTATCAGAGCGAGAACCAGAAAGGCAGTCTCCTCTCCCAGACGGGTGATGAGAAGCATAGCCTCGTTAAGAACGGGAATGCGGAGATTCTCCAGCATATACAGGAATTTCATACGTGTTCCTCCATACGGTTAAGATACCCAATTATAGCACATTTTGCGAAGGATTACAATACTTACATTTTAATTCTGTGTTTTTAAATTGATATATTGTTGACAGTCGGGGTGTCTTTTGCTATTATAAATCTGTAAATATAAAGGCGGACAGAGCTTTTTTGGATCAATCAAAAAGTATAATAAAAAACTGTGATGCTTGATGTTAAAATACAGGCATTTATCTGTTTTTTCTTTCCTTTTTATTGCTTGTTAAGCTTGAGAAGAACAACTTCTCATTGTCGTTTTGTGTAAAAAAAGGTTGTCGCGGCGTCGTTGGCTATAGCGCACACGGCAAAGAAGCATCTTCCGAGCATAGAGGTCGCGCGTCTGTTAATATGCACATAGGAACCGTCAAGGGAACGGAGTACCTCTCGGATCTGTTTGACTCATTTCACGTTCGAAGGGACAACAATCGCGATCTTTCTCACTTGCGGATGCTTAAGGAGTGGCAGATGTAAACGAAAAGAAGCTCGTCTGCTTCCAAAAGCAGGCAATAATACAGGCGGACGTTTCTGAATTGTTTTCTTGAACTGCTTTTTATAAAACAATAAAGGTACTGAAGTAAATGTTGATTTAAGTTAAACATTTATTACAGTGCCTTTTATTTTTGGAATTTTTCTGATAATATGGCATAAAATTAATATTGACTTGTTGACATTTCAACAAGCTTGTGGTATACTGACATTGTCAATACAAAAATGACGGAAAGGGGTCAGAAGTGAAAAAAAGGTTTGAAACATTTACGGTTTTAATAAATAAGATCAGCAGAAATATAAGGAAAATCAAAAATCAGGAAATGGCGGAATACGGACTTCGCAGTACACATGTCTCCTGTCTGTATTATCTCTACACCGCCGATTCGCTGACCGCGACCGAGCTTTGTGAGCGTTGCGAGGAGGACAAGGCGACAATTTCACGCGCGCTCGATTATCTTGAGGATAATGGCTTTATCGTGTGCGAAACAAAAGCTGTCAAGAGATACAAAAGCCGTATGCTCCTTACAGAAAAAGGAAAAGAAGCGGGCAAGAAAATTTGCGATAAGGTCAATTTTGTGCTTGACGAGGTGTGCGTAGGACTTACAGAAGGGCAGAGAAACGACTTTTACCGTTATTTAGCAATAATCAGCGACAATCTTGAACAGGCAACGGTCGGTTTTGACAACAATTATTTACAATAAAGCAGGAAAAATGTATGAGAAAAATTAAAATCGTCGCAGATTCCTCTTGCGACTTGTATGAGCTTGCGCGTGCCGATTATGCTTGCGCGCCTATGAAGGTCATTACAGCAGAGCGTGAATTTATTGATAACAAAGAGCTTGACATAAACGAAATGGTTGAGTTTTTGTATCAGTATAAGGGAAAATCGAAGTCCTCCTGTCCCAATACATCCGATTGGCTTGAAGCCTTCGGAGATGCGGACGAGGTTTTCTGTGTCACCATAACAAGCGGTCTTTCGGGAAGCTACAATTCGGCTTGCGCCGCAAAGCAGATGTATGAGGCTGAGAATGAGGGCAAAAGGGTTTGCGTATTTGATACGCTTTCCGCAGGTCCCGAAATTACTCTTATAATTGAAAGGTTAGAGGAATGCGTCGAGTCGGGGATGCCGTTTGATGATATCTGTGAGAGTATTAACTCATATATGAAAAAGACAGGACTCATCTTTATGCTGAAATCTCTCAAAAACTTTGCGAATAACGGCAGAGTATCTCCCGTTGTTGCCAAGATCGTCGGAATTGCGGGACTCTGCATCGTAGGTCGGGCGAGTGAAGAAGGCACGCTTGAGCCTAAGCATAAATGCAGAGGTGAAAAGCACTCTCTTGAAAAGATAGCGGCTGAGCTTGAAGTACAGGGCTTCCGTTCCGGTAAAATAAGCATAGGACATTGTCGGAATGAAGCGGCGGCTACACAGCTGAAAGCGCTTATCCTCGAAAAATTCAAGGACGCGCAGGTCGAAATTCATAAGCTTAAAGGCCTTTGCAGCTTTTACGCCGAAAAAGGCGGCGTACTGGTAGGATTTGAAAAGGCTTAAACAATAAAGGGCGAGATCATCTCCTTGGAGTAGTTTTATAAAATACTCCACATCAGCAAGCGTAAGGCGGCGTGGATGTTGCAGAATGGCATCATTCCGTGCGAAATCCGCAACACGCCAACGCATAATTACACGATAAGAAAGGAGGACGTTCTCTCCTACATGGAAAAGAGCGAACGAGAGAAGCGAAAAGAAATCCCCGTCGGTATTTTTAACGCCAAAAAGACAAATAACCCTCGCAGAACCGAGTCGCCCGCCTCGGACTGTGGGGGTTATTTTGATGATACACACTATAAGCTCCGCGGCAAGGAACGTGCAAGATTCAAGGAAATGCTCGAGGATCTTCTTTCTGCCGTACCCGACACGCTCACCGTGGACGAGGTCGCCGAGCTGATAGGCTACCACCGAAGAACAATCCTTCGGTACGTGCAGAGAAAATACATATACGCCGTAAACATTATGGGCAAATACTATATCTCAAAGTACAGCATCATTAACTACCTTACCACCGATAAGGCATTTAAGAATACACAAAAATCGGAGTGGCACATAAGCATCATAAACAACATAATTGGTGGTTATTAATTGGCATTATAAACACTTAAAAGTATTTATTCTTCTTTTGCTTAATTACCTTCTTTTTTGTTCCCCTATCATGCTCAGCAGGCTCAAGCATTTCGCACAAATGTAGTCTCTTGTCATCACCATATTGCACGTGAATTCTCCATCCCGAAGTTTTATCTATGTATACACGATAAACATTTTTTACTCCATCAATTTTGTGAAGTTGTGATTTAGGGAATTGGCATTTAACATGACATTCGTTATCTTGTAGCTCTGCAAGAACCTCTACGAGCTTTAGTTTGAATTCTTCGGGAAGTTTCTTATTACATGTGTAAATAGTACCATGATCGTCAACCATACCTTTAAGCTCAGCCATCACTCAGTCTCCTCCTTTTTGCAAGAGGTAGGATTAATCATCTGTTGATAAAGAGACTCCATAACGCCTTTGATTTCACGCTCTAAACTGTCGCGATTACACATGGCATAAATCTTTATTCTTACTTCATCAAAAATAGGATCTTCATCAATAGAAATAATTGCCCTTTTGTGAAGATCAAGTCTTATATAGTATACGGTTGAATCAAACAGTCCCATTTTTGAAAAGTAATGGTCTTGTATTAAATATCTACTATCGCCGCAAGATAGGAAGCCATACACTCTCTCACGAATTAAATGTTCAATCTTGATTCGCTCAGTTCGAGGAAGCTTCTTTAATTGTTTGCGCGATTTATTGCTGAACAGAAAATGGATGTTGTCTGTCACTCTAATAATCCTCCAAATTTAATCATCAAAATTCAATCGTAGAATTAGCAACTATATCATTGGTTAAACATCAATTAAAACTGTGCAAAAGGCGACATTTCTGCGATGTCACGAATCAAATTTTCGAAATCCTCTTGACTCCAAAAACGAGGGTGAACACGGCCATGCATTACGCGATTTCGTCCATTCTCATCATTTGAATTTTCGGTATATTTAAAATGTTTTTTGGATTTTTCAAGCAGAGCTACATATTTAGAGTTTTCTTTGTTTTCTTCAATAGCCATATTAATTAGTGCCATACCAACTTTGACTTTTACAGGATCTCCGTTTCGATCAAATAAAGGGCAGCTATATTCGGAAGTTGTTGATCGTATCATTTCTTCAAAATAAGAATAAGCGAACGGCATCAACACGGAGTAAGATGTAGGCACCTTTTCGTAAATCTCTTTTACAACCAACCAATCGGGAGACCAATTCCAATAATGCGAGTGTTCCCAAATCGTATCCATATCATCATAAACAGACATAAAATCCCTCCTTCAAGACTAAAAAAGCCCCGAAAAATCGGGGCTTGATGGCGGAGGGTGTGAGATTCGAACTCACGCGCCCGTGAAGGCAAACGGTTTTCAAGACCGCCTCGTTATGACCACTTCGATAACCCTCCGT
>SVQV01000144.1 GCA_015065175.1 Oscillospiraceae bacterium
TTCATTATATCCTCGTTGATTACAGTGACGTTTTTATATCCGTCAAGGGTATATTTCAGTACTGGGATCAGTCCTTTATCAATCTCAAAGGCAACAACGCGGGAGTATCTTTCACAAAGCTCGCGGGTCATACATCCGATTCCGGGACCTATCTCAACGACCGTTATATCTTTATCGTCGTTGCAGGCGTCCGCAATATCCTCGACCGTCATATTGTCGGTAAGAAAGTTTTGTCCGAATTCCTTTTTAAAGTTCAATCCGAACATATCCATTACCTGTTTTATTGTTCTTGGATCACATAAATTTAGCATTTTGTTATCGTTACACCTTTTTTCGTGGTTTATTGTAGGGTTTCTTGGTGGGGTTAAATTTTTGTTTGTTATCTCTGAACTCTATTGGCTTGAAAAATTGATAGAGCGTGCAGGGAAGCATTCCGTTATAAAGCTTTTTTGTCTTATCTGCGCGTCTGCCGTACAGTCTTTCGAAGTATTCACAGGACGTTATTACGTAGATGTGCCAGGCTTCAAAGTCCTTGAATGTTTGTCCTATCTCTCTGTACAGTCGCTCAATATCACGCATCTCTCCCATTCGCTCACCGTATGGAGGATTGCAGACTATAGTACCTCTGCGATCGTCGGGGCGCTTTATCGTTCGAGCATCCTGACAGAATAAATTAATATTTTCCTCAACTCCGGCGCGCAGTGCGTTCTCATACGCTACGTCGAGGATATTCTCGTCAATATCAGATGCAAAGGCCTCGAATTTTGAGTCCTTGATCTCAAATGAAGCCGCTTCATCTCTTGCGTCGAGCCACATTCTATCATTAATTCGAGCGAATTTCTCCGCCGCAAAGCTTCGCTTAAGTCCGGGAGCAATCTTCCTCGCGATCATTGCCGCTTCGATTGCTATCGTGCCTGAACCGCAGAAGGGATCCCAAAGCAATATGTCGTCTTTCGGTCGGCTCGTAAGGGCAATAGATGCCGCAAGAGTTTCTCTGAGTGGCGCAGCTCCCGAATCGGGGCGGTAGCCTCTTTTATGAAGCGCTGTTCCCGACGTATCGATCAAAAGCATTGCTTCGTCCTTTAATATAAAGAACTCGACCTTGTATTTGACTCCCGTTTCTTCGAACCACGATATGCCGTATTCAGCAGAAAGTTTGTTAACTATTGCTTTTTTAACTATACTTTGACAGTCAGGAATACTTGTCAGCTTGCTTTTTATCGAGTGACCTGTCACGGGAAACTCGTCAAGCCTTCCTATCCATTCGTGCCACGGCAGAGAATATGTACCGTCAAAAAGCTCGGAAAAGCTTTCCGCGTGGAATCTACCGAGAACGATAAAAACACGTTCTGCCAGTCTTAAATTGATATTTACTCGGGGAACGTCTTTTTCTTCGCCCTCGAAGAGAACTCTTCCGTCGATGGTTTTCACTCGTTTAAGTCCAAGCGCGTCTATTTCTTCGCCAAGCTGACGCTCAAGTCCAAAAAGGCAGGTTGCTGCTAATAACATCTTTTTATCCTTTAGTTTGCATTAAAATTTTCATCTACAAGAATCAGTACCGCGCCCTCTTCCTTGTAAAATTCGGTATATCCTTTTGAACAAAAGAATTCAGCCGCCTCAAGACTTGCTTTCGCATATCCCGATCTAATATCGAGGACGATATATTCGGTATCGGTCTTATATTCTTTATTTTCTTTGTGATAGTTTAATTCATATATTGTGTCTCGGTCTGCTATGTGTGCCAATAGGAATGTCGAGCACGTTACCGATGCATCCTCGGGTAATACCTCTTCAAGGACATAATCAAGCCTTGAATAGATTTCCTTGTTTTTCTCGTATTTCTCAATATAAGATGAATATTTCGGAACGGCAACTACAGTAAACATAAGCACCGCAGCCACAACAGCAAATTTAGTCAGATATTCTCTTGAAAACGAGGGCTGCATATCTGCTACGTTCATTATAACAAGATAGAATAAGAACGCCGAAATTCCAAAGCTGTATTGGAATGTTATATCGGGCTGGTATTTGTACATCGTCAGAATATTCAAAAGGATCGGAGCGAGAAGAAGAAACCTTGAAATCTTTTTTGTCGCGAATACCATAAAACCAAGCGGCAAGAGCAGCTGTATAAGATATTTAAGCTTATTTGTGTTATTCGCTGACGTCGCAAAGATCTGAGAAAGGGTGTATCCGGGATTTAGCAGTATTGTTTTTATTACACCGAGAAGTCCGTCCTCACTGTCATAGATCATATTTCCGAAACGTCCTGACATTATACCCGTTCCGTACTCCTGCATAAGTGTAGAAACAACGACAAAATAAATAACGGGGACTATTGCAATCGGAAGTCCGATCTTCAGGTTCTTTTCGGATATAAGGAGATAGAGGGCAAAAATTACAAGATATATAAAGGCGTCCTCTTTAACAAGCAATGTTAAAACCGAAAAGATTGCCAAAGGAATATACTTCTTTTGTTCATAAAAGTAGAACACCCAGAGCAAGAGGGGAACTAAAAAGCAATTTTCGTGAAGATCATAGAATGTTCCCGCGCTTATAGCGGGATATGCGGCGTAAAGCAGAGCAATAATTGATGTGATCCTTGTTGAAATTCCTCTTTTGCGAGCGATAAGAACTATCGGGATAATTCCCGAATATATTACAATTGCCTGTAATATCTGCAGTGTTATTGGAGATGGGAATAAATAATAAAAGGGGAGCATTACGTAATAAATGGGTGAAAAATGCACCGCGAAGTGTGAAAGGAACATATCTCGCTCACTTGTTACGTTTGGAAGTCCTGTTTCTGCCATATTGTAGAACATATTGCAGAAAAGTCCGAAGTCAAAGTTCGGTGTAGAATACGTAAGGTATCTATAGACACCTATCGCTCCTGTTATGAAAGCAAATATAAGTCCAAATGCGGCGACGGCGCCCCACATAATGCCTGTGCTGAAATCATCTTTTATAAATGAAAAACACTTTTTTTCGGTCGCATATATCAGCACTATGGCAATCACGAGCATTACCGCAAAATACATATAGTACTGTGACGTATCCGATTTATACATCAGTATAAACGCAAGTAAAACAGCCGAGATCGTCAGTGTGTTTGCTATAAGGTTAAACTTTGGAAACAGGTAGATGAGAGCTGTGAGGAGAAGCATAATAAAGGCTATTGCCACAAGGAGTCCCCAAAATGATCCCGAACCGTCTGCCTGAAGAAATTCAAGCGACGTATAGAATATCTCGTCTTCAATGTGGGCAAGTAGGTTGAATATGCTTACCATAAAATAGGCGCAAAGAAAAGTGGTTATGAACGTTTCTACCGTGTATTTATAAACCTGCTTGTTCTCTGCAATCTTCTTGATTTTTTTGTTCATTTTTATTCCTCATCAAGTGTAGTGTTACCGTCGGAAATTTCGAGAACTTCGTCCGATTCGGATATGTCGATCGCCTCGATCGAACGAAGTCTTTTTTGGATCATATCGTTTCTGTGCTGCGCCTCATCAAGTGACTTGCCCGCTTCATCTATCTTTTTCTTGGCTTTTGCAAGTACGCCTGAGAACGTGTCATACTGCGACTTTACAGCGGAAAGTATTTTTCTGACTTCGTTTGCTTTTTCATTGATCGCGGCTATTCTGAATCCAAGTGAAAGGGAATTAAGCAGAGCAGTAATGGTGGACGGACCTGCGATCATTATGTTGAACTCTCTTTGGAGTCGTTCGGGAATTGCATTAGCGGAGGAAGCTATTTCAGCATAAAGTCCCTCACTGGCGAGGTACATTATCGCAAATGGTGTGGTTTTGGGTACACTTATGTATTTTGTAACCATTCTTGCCTCATTGATAACTCTGTCTTCAAGTGCTTTTCTCGCGGCTCTGCTTGCGTCAGCGTCGGAACGGTCAGTCGCCTCACAAAGCCTTACGTAATCCTCCATCGGGAACTTTGAGTCAAGCGGCAGATAGGTTATTTCGGAATAATTATCTCCCGACGGTATCTTGATCGCAAATTCAACTCTGTCCTTGCTCGTCTTGCTCGGAGCGTAGTTTTCAACGTACATATTGGGGATAGTCTGGTCGAGAATATTCTTAAGCTGGACCTCTGCCCACGTTCCTCTTGCCTTTACGTTGCTGAGTACTCGATTAAGGGATGTTACGTGCTCGGTAATGCCTCCCGACATTTCCTTCATCTCGCCAAGAGCCTTATACAGATTCTCAAGCTGATCGGAGACGGTTTTGAATGAGCTGTCCAATCTTTGCGTAAGCGTTGACGTCAGCTTTTCATCAACAACGTTTCTCATTTGATCAAGCTTTTGCTCGTTGCTTTCTCTGATCTTTTCAAGCGCGTTCTCAATCTTGAGATTTTGTCTTTCCGCAGATTTTACGTTCGTTTCGTCAATCTTGCCGAGTCCGACCGAGATCTCGCGGAATATTCTCATAAGCTGTTCTTGATTTGTTGTTTTTATATTATCAAGAGTTGCATTAACCTCAGTCAACTTCGCTTCGAGTTCTTTTCTCTGTGTTACAGCAGACTGATTCTGTTCGCTTCTGTTTCTTGAAAATTCGTTATACATGCTCTCTCTAAGCTCATCGATCTTTTTATCGTCATTACCGTTTATGCTATTGGCTATTTTGATCGTATATGCAAGACATATTCCCGATATGCAGAGCATTACAATTCCTATAATCAGTATCGCTGTTTCCATATGCACCTCAAATAAGATATATTTAGTTTATTATAACATACTTTAACAGGTTTGTCATCTGTTTTTGGAAAAAAATTAAAAGCACCGCCAAATATGAACAAGTCCGTTAAAAACGGACAATTGAAAAAAACAGCCTCCTATGGTAGAATTAAAGTACTACCATAGGAGGTTTTTGTTATGCCAAGAGAATAC
>SVQV01000145.1 GCA_015065175.1 Oscillospiraceae bacterium
GGGCGAAACGGGGATTGCCGAGAGGGCGGCAAGAAATCTTATCAAAAGATATCCCGATTTAAAAGCCGCCGTGTGTGCCTGCTATTTTTAAATCGGGATATCTTTTGATAAGATTTCTTGCCGCCCTCTCGGCAATCCCCGTTTCGCCCCCCAAAAGATAAAGGGAGTATCCCTTTTCAGCGCAGAGCCTCGCCAAGCGCTCGCCGAATTCAACTCCGCATATTCTGCGAATAATACCTTTTCCGAGAATAAAAGAGGCTATAGATGCTCCTATTCCGTCACATAGCGATAAGGAGGAGGAATTCAGAATTTTTGAAAATTCGGCATCCTTTTTTGCGTTTTCCAGCATTGTCGCATTAGGTGTGAATATTTTCCCTCCCTTTCCCGAAATTATAAGCTCCTCTGCTCTCTCAAGCGCCTCCTCCATAGAAATATCGGTTATCTGTGTATCTAAAATTTGCACCTTCTGCATACTTTTCCCCTTGTGAATGTTTTTGCGTCTTGACTTATTTTAAGGTTTATGTTAAAATGTTATACGGTATTGCAAACTATATGCTGTAAAGTTATACTGTTTTAATATTTCCCGAATTATCGAAAATATACAAAAAATGAAAGGAAAATGTTTATGGAAAGCAAAGAAAGCGTAAAGGAATGGCTTGAAAAATTTCACGATTTCAAGGCGACAGAATGGGCGCTTTTGCCTGACATTGAATTATACATGGATCAGGTCACTAACTATCTACGCAGACAGCTATTCTTACAGGAAAAGGACGAGGCAAATCCCATTATAACCCCGAATATGGTAAATAATTATGTAAAGGGCGGGCACATCGAGCGCACAAATCAGAAGCGCTATAATAAAGACCAATTGGCCGCGCTTTATATGCTCTGCTCTATGAAGCAGTCTCTTTCTATAAGCGACGCGTCATTGCTCCTTTCGCTACTGAAGGAAGAACGCTCGTATGAGCAGCTCTATACCGAATTTATAGCTATTCAGAAGAATATAGCCGCGAATATTTCAGAAAAAGTACCGAAGGATGATGACCTGCAAAAGAACGAGCTGCTGACATTAGCATTGTCTCTTGCATTAAGCTCGGTAGCCGAGCAGCTTGTCGCTCAAAAAATACTCTCCCTTTTCTATCCGGAGCAAAAACAGGAGGAAAAGAAAAAAGAGAAGGACGAAAAAGATAAAAAGGATAAAACCGCAAAGAAAGCAGACAAGAAAAAGGAAAAGACAAAGGAAAAAGAAAAAAGCTCCGAAAATCAAGAAGCTTCCGACAAAGACAATAAATAAAAATTTTGTTTTCAAAATGTTTATTGCATTTTCCGTCAAAATGTGATATTATGATAATAGACAGAACTTCTGTCAATATCATTTGAGGAGGTCTTTTTATATGAAGACTACAAGAAAAATTTTATGTATGGCGCTGGTTCTCGTTTCTCTCTTTGCCCTCGTATCCTGCAGCACCTTCGGAGGCATAAAGAGCAACTTTGAAAAGAATGACTATACATATATTGAGCTTGATGAAGACAATGCTATTATTAAGTCTATCACCGCGGAGCTTGAAGAAGGCGAGATAACCTGCACAATGCATCTTTTCTCCAAAAACGGACAGCTCATTCCTAAGCTTGCCTTAGTTCTGGAATTCACATCCGACAAGGATCTGCAGAAGGCTATTGCTGAGGACGGAAGCGAGACACTCAAGGGCTTTTTGAAGGACGTTCAGGAATCCGATTACGTAAACGGAAACTGCCTGCTCTTCCCTCTCTCAATAACCGAAGCCGATTCAATGAAGGAAATCTTCAATAAGTAATTTTTCAGAACCGTTTCTTCAATCGCTATTGTTAGAAACGGTTCTTTTTTTGTAAATTTGGCTCTTTTTTTAAAATTATATTGACATTCTTTTTTCAGTTATGTAGAATGTTTATAGCGCACCACATAATATAAGCAAAAAGGAGACTATTGATATGGCTAAGTTAAAAAGCAAAGCTTGGATCTGGGGACATCCCGCTAACAGCCTGGTAAATTGCTCAAAGATTCCCGAAGGTAACAAAACAGGGCCTGTAGAGGGTATGAAGCAGTTGAACGCGGAAAACATCTTTTGGATACACTTCGGCAGCGGTCCTGAAAACCGCAAGGAAAGTGCCGAGGCAATGGAAGCCGCTTGCCAAAAATTCGGCTACAGATTGACTCCCGGCAGAAACGTAGACTTAGTTCTCAACGAGCATAAAACATATTCTCATCAGACCGTAGCGGCATATGATGACTTTTTTAATGAAGAGTGGCCCGAAAACAACTATACTGTGCATCCCGTACCCGCAGTACTTGAGGAGCGCCGCCGCTTGAACGAAGCGGGAATGGAGCTTTGGTGTGTATATTACGAAAGCTTGATAAACCGTGATATTTCGGAATACCTTGATGCCTTTGACGGATTTACCTTCTGGTTCTGGAGCCAGCGTTCTCCCGAGGAATACGAGAGTATGCTCAAGCGCTTTGTAGAAAAAACACCCAATAAGCGCCGTATGCTCGGAGTATATCTTTATGACTTCGGAAACAAGCGTCCCGCTGATCCCGACCTTGTTGAGCGTGAGCTTGAAAGAGCTAAAGAGCTTATCCTTGACGGAACCATCGAGGGCTTTATTCTCCATACAAACGCCGTTGCCGACCTCGGATATGAGGGCTATGACCGCGCAGTCGAATGGATGGCGAAGCACGGCGACGACGAGATTTGATTTTTCTCACATAAAAACAAAAAGCGCTTATGACAAACGAGATTTTCGTTATCGTAAGTGCTTTTTTACATCAGGTACAGAGCTAATTATTTTTCCTTTTCAACTCGGTAAGTGACGCAATATATTCGCTCGGAGAGCATCCCTTTTCTTTTTTGAAGACCTTGGAGAAATACAGAGAATCAGAAAATCCCGAAAGAATTGCTATGTTTTTGACCGAAGCCAATCCTTGCTCCATAAGAAAAACGGCGTGATCAAGCCGAAGAGAGCGCAGATAATTTACGTACCCCACTCCCTTTTGCCTTTTAAAATGATGGGAAAGATATTTCGCGTCATAAAAAAGCGTTTCCGCGAGAGTAGCAAGCGAAAAGCTTGGCGAGGTATAAGACTCATGCGTTATCTCTATCATGCGTGAAAGAAGAGAGTCTGTCGGCTTAGCCTCTCCGCATATATGTGCAAGTATGTAAAGCAGTACCGCCTCTTCGAAGATATCCCGACTCTGCAGCTCCGCCTTTTTTATACATTCACGGCAGAAAGGGAGAATGTCCTTGTATTCCTCTCTCGCGCCAAATACGGCGGCGGTATGGCTTGGAGATACACGCTCCAACAGCTCAGAGGCGCGCCGCCCGTAAAAAACGATGTAATAATAAGCTATATCCCCCAAAAAGCGGAGTCGGTAAGGGATATTTCTCGGAACAAAAAAGATATCTCCGCAAGAGAGTTTTCTTTCAACTCCCTCTATAAGCAAAGAACCTTCACTACCCTCTACCACGCCGAGAACATAACTTTCCAGGTGGACCATACTTTCCTGTATATTGCTTGTTTCATAAACAAAATCGGTACAGATAAGGTCCCCCGAGCGTTGTTCGTTAAAAATACAGATAGTTTCGCTCATAATACATCCCCCTCCTTTTTAAGGCATTATAACAAAAAAACTCGGAAATGTCAACGCAAAAAAAAGAAAAAAGACATAAAACAATGGAAAATTTCCATAGAAAAAAGTATGATCGTATGCTACAATTCAGTAAGAACGGTCGGAAGAAATTCCGACGTGAAAGGAGAAAAGCATGATAGATACATCGGTTGTCGGTTATTCATTCTTTATGTATAAGGAGGACACCTCTTCTTATCCGCACTACTCGCTCCCAAAGGGATATCGCTTTGTTTTTTACAAAAAAGGAGACGAAGCGCATTGGGCAGACATCATACATTCGGTAGGCTTCTTCGACTCAAACGAGGAGGCGCTTGAAAACTTCAAAAAGGACTTTTTGGGGCAGGAGCTTTTGCCCGAGGACAGAATGCTGTTTGTTGTCGCGCCAAACGGAGAATACGTAGCGACCTGCTCGCTTTGGGACGGTATATATCTCGGAGAACGAAAGCAGCGCTTCCATTGGCTTGCCGTACGCGACACACACGCGGGACTCGGAATTGCCAGAGCGCTTATGACACGTCTTATGGAGCTTTACAACGAGCTTGGCTTCAACGGCTTTGTATATATAATCACTAGCGGAAGATACTACCCCGCGGTAGCTCTCTATCTTGAATACGGATTCCTTCCATATGTCGGTGAAACCTCTCCTATTGATCCGAGCAACGTAAACTTTAAGGAGCAAAACCGTATTTCTCTCGAAACAATAGAAAAAAAGCTTGCGGAATATAAGAAAAAATAAAGGTGCGTGAATAAAATGAAAACAATAAAGCTTGGTATTTTCGGCTTTACAGAAAGCTCCTACCGTATAAAAGCCATACTTACCAACGGGGCAAGCATCGTAGCGGTATGCGACGCGAGAGAGGAAAAGCTCGCGAAAGCGAAGGAAGAGCTTGGCAAGAGCCTTGCTACCTATACAAATTTCGAGGATTTGCTTTCCCACCCCGGTCTTGACGCAATATACATTTGCAACTTTTTCCACTGCCATGCGCCTTACGCCGTCCGCGCGCTCGAACGCGGTATACACGTATTAAGCGAGTGTATTTCAAACGGCACTATGGCGGAAGGGGTTGCGCTTGTACGCGCCGCGGAGAAAAGCAAGTCTATCTATATGCTGGCGGAAAATTTCCAGTATATGCGCTTTAATCTTGAAATGCGCCGACTCGCAGAGGGAGGAACGCTCGGAAAGATAATCTATGCCGAGGGCGATTACAACCACCCGTAC
>SVQV01000018.1 GCA_015065175.1 Oscillospiraceae bacterium
TGCCCTCGCTGTAAGGGCACTCCCGCATACAAGCTCTACGCCGACGATACAATAAAGATATACAACTTCCTGAAGGAAAGAGGAATTTCCACAATAATGGCAGGCGAGAAGCTCTTAAACGCCCGTTATGGCAAGGAGCGCATCGGCGGCGCGGGACACGGCAAGGGCGAAGCAAGAGTTCCTTCTCTCTGGAAATGCCGTGACCTTCTTCCTAAGGACATTATCTTTAACCATTGGTATTGGAAGTTCAACGAGGAATATGACAAGGTCTACATTGACCGCGGAAGCAAAGCGTTCTTCGGTAACTGCAACGTTCTGGCGATGGATAACTTCTCTGCTCGCTGCCGCCGCGGTATATGCGGTGGACAGGTAGCAAACTGGGGCTTCTTTTCCGATGAATATATGCAGAGAAACCAGCAATACATTGCCATGATTTCGTCCGCTTACGCCTTCTTCTGCGAAGACATAGACTCTTTCGACAAAACCGAGCTTCTCCGCATGTGCTTTGAGGAAGCATACCGCTTCTGCATCTCACGCACCGCGCATCCCATTGAGATAACACATACAACTACACATTCCATTCCTTTTGAATGGGTTCAGAACGGTATATTCATCACAGATGAAAAATATCTGCTCGGTAATTACGAGCTTACCTACACCGACGGTACTGTGGCTACTCTTCCTGTCCGCTACGGCTCGCATATCGGTTGCGCGAATTTTGAAAAGACACTCGGCAATCAGGAGTTTACACAGCTTGCGTACAGCGTATTGCCTATCCTTCATAACGGCGCGTACGCATACCGCGCATTATATGAGGATCCGCATCCCGAAAAAACTCTTTCCTCCGTTCGCTACGTGCCCGCTGAAGGCCGCGAGGACATAAAGGTAGAGCTTATCGGAGTTTCCCGTCGCATACCTGAAAATATCAGGGCGCAAATAAAGGGATGTTCCGACACCTCTTTCGGCGCTGATGTAGTCGGTCTTGAGGAATAAGAATTTATTTAAAAAAACGTTTTTACCGTACAAACCGTATGGTAAAAACGTTTTTTATTTTGCATCAATGATGGCGAAAACGAAGCAAGAAGTTAATCTGCCTTTTTACCGATATCGCAGACATACTTCTTCAACAGCAAAACGGAGTCCTCTGTCGTCCTGTTCTTCCATTCGGCTGTCTCGGGGTTAAAGACATATTCCATCGAGGCTTCAAAGCCGAGACGGCTATCGGTTTTCTGACATTCGAGTGCATGACAGACATTTTCCGTCTCACTCCTTGCGATTTCTGTCATATAATCAAGTAAAATCTGCTCATTGTATGAGGAAAGCGAGAGCGCTTTCAATAGCTTTTCCGTATCCTTCGGCTGTTCTTCGTCGGTATACGCAAAAAGCAACTGCTTAGCTATCTGCCACTGTATAACGTGCTTGGCGGTCACATAAGAGCAACGGATATAATCCGCCACCGCAAGCTGTCTCTCGCATCCGTCAAA
Organism: Oscillospiraceae bacterium; assembly: GCA_015065175.1. Lineage (GTDB taxonomy): Bacteria > Bacillota > Clostridia > Oscillospirales > CAG-272 > UBA1740. The sequence goes on from SVQV01000018.1 coordinate 1,485, forward strand.
TTTTACAGCCGCATCATCGGTATAAATATCTTTAAGTATAGCAACACCGCGCTCAAAGGAGTCGTTCACCGCTTCGAGACGTCTTAAGCGCATTAAGGTGTTATCAGGGTCATTCAGCACCTTGTCGGGATAAATGGGTCGCCAGATGCCGAAGCCTCTGTGCCATGCCCACGGGACAGTCGGAAATTCAGGCAGCTCCTGCGCTGTTTGTGTGAATAGCAAGGGGTACGAAGGACCGCAACGGTATGGACCGTATTGGTCGATATCGCTTGCGACTACCAAAGACATTCCGTCACTGAAATGCTTCCATGCCTCAAGTACAGACTTATATGCCTCGCCCCAATCGCGTTTAGCAATTGCCTCTAACATTTCACTGTCGCTCTTACCGCTTGTTGTAAATGCATTTTTTGCGAAGAGGTCAAGGAAGGACGGCATCCAGCCGTAATGGTGATTTTCCATCAAGCCGCAGAGTCCGTACTCTTCTTTTGCCAGACGAAGCTTATCATATCGCTTTTGCCATTGCTGAGGTGCAGGCAAATAGGGCGCTGAGCCCATGTCCCATGTCCTTCCGCCCGTGTTGCTCATTGCATAGAGCTTTATTCCCAGCTCCTTCGCCTTTTGCGCCTCATCGACAAACACCTGCGCGGGTCCCGGGAAGGATATGGAATAATCGGCTATCTTATATCTTATTCCCGAAGAATCCTGCAAAAAGTGCCACATATCAAAGGTTATAAGCAGGGTGATATCAGAGGGAAGCGCTTCTATCAAAGCAAGGCGCGCATCCTTCGGCGCCCAGCCCCAGTTATAGCTCCAGAAAACGATATCGGCGTCGGGCGCATACTTCGTTATAGTCTTTTTTACAAGCTCAAGCAGAACCGGATAATCGTAACAGGGATACCACCCCGGGCTTACACGTGTATCCTCCTTGGGCTTTAGCTGTTTGCGTATTCCGCTTGTGTGCGTATCCTTGGACGGAAACTCAAAGGTCTCACCGACAAAAATTATTCCTTTTATCTTGGGACATTTTTTGAAAAGCGTTCCGAAGGACTGCTCGTAATATTCTTCAGCGCCTTCTTCTTCAGGGTGGATATCGCATTTCATATGACTGTATACATACACATCAAGACCGTAACCCTCGGCGCGCCAAACGAGATTGTTAAAATCACAGTATCCTCTGCCCGCCCCGGGCCAAAGCGCATCGGGGTCTTCAAAGCCTCGAAGATTCATATCGGGATGTCCCGAATACACAATAATCGAATCCATACCCGCATGCGCGACGGCGGAAAGAAATTCATCCGTAAATGTGTCAAGCTCAAAGCCGCTGTGGGTCATTCTCGGTGAAAAAAGAGGCGCATGCTCGACACTTTCCAACTCTAAGCCCGCGTCACCTCGCAGTCGCATCATGTCCTCTAAATAATAGACACCCTGCGCAGTGCCGCGCTCGCTTTTTCCGACTATCAGAACGGAGTCCTCTTTTACATCTATATAAAACGCTCCCGCCTGCTCGGAGGATATACTTATATCGGGACAATCTTTTTCTGTCATCAACAAAATTTTTCTCTGCCGACTTTTCAGCTCGTTTGCGCAATTCTCAGTATATCTGACACGGGGGCAAACGCAAAATGAATCCGCTAAAAACGAAAACAGATCCTGCGAATAGTATTTTACAAGACGGGAATTTGTAACGGGAAGCACTATCTCCCAATCATTATCAATTACGCATCCCGCTTTTTTATCGGCATTCGGTGTAGGGCTCAAACGCTGAGTTACCGAAAAATCCCAATTTCTGAAATCGTAAAGAGAAGAATTATTACTCATACCGTAGTCTCCTTTTTTGCCTGTTAGGTGATATTTTGGCAATCTGCTTGAATTATATCACATAAAACAAAAAAAGTAAAGAAAAAGAGAGAAAAAACAATATAAATAAAGAGAGAAAAAAACAATATAAATAAAGGTATATAACTAATATTTTTTGATGTTTTTATCTGGACTATATTGCAAAAGCACTGATACTGTGATATAATTATCTCAAATTCTATTCAAAATTTATCGGAGGTCAGATATGACGCTTGAAGAAATGAAAAACGGGCTTTTGCTCTCCTCTTTGCCCGAATACTTTAATGATGTATATCCAAAGGTAAAAGACACATACGAAATGCGCTCCGCGCTCATTCTTTCGGATGATTACATAGAAAAGGTACTTACCGAAGTGTCAGCGCTTCTGCCTTACATAGATCTTATAAAAGCTGCGGCGGCTAAGATTCGTGAGAATCCTGCTATGCGCCTTTTTATATGTATTCTGGAGTACCGCGTTAAAACGGGAGAAAGACCGAACACCGCAGATTATGAGGAAGTATGCGGAGACGGCATCGAATACGATTTTCTGCATCTCTTCCCCGCACTTTCCACAATGCCCGACAGCGCAGAATATATGAGAAAAAGAGGTGTGCCCGAGGACATTATCACAGCTTCTTTGCGTGAATACGATTTCTGTGTCGAGACCTGCATAAAAAAGCACGGCAGACCCGCATTCACAATGGACAGACTCGGTTGGATAATGCGAGTCGTGAGAAACGATCTTATCCGCATCGGCAGATTCAAGTATGAAATGCCGTGTAAAAGAGTGAGCGGCATAAAAGTGTATAAAAACAGAGACGGAGAAATAATAACGCTCTCCGACGACACAGATGTTCACGCATCGGGAAGGATACTCGGTACTGTAGGTTACACCGACGAAGACGGAAGCTTTCACACCCTGATTACAGAGACAGACTCCGAAATTACAGGACATCCTGTTGTTGACGGCTTGATAAGAAAAGAGCCTGTCACACTCAAAAAGAGCGAATGGGAATTATATCTTACACCCGACGACGATGTCATTCCCGTACACATTCCGCCCGATGAAGGCTTCGACCATGACACCTGCGAAGAGTCATATGCGAGAGCAAGAGAAATTTTTGATACATATTATCCCGACAAGCCGTATAAGGCATTTCACTGTAGGTCATGGCTTATTTCCATTGACTTGAAAAAGGTATTGAAGCCAAGCTCCAATATTCTTGATTTTAATAAAAAGTATACTATTTATCCAACAAAAAGCAAAGGTGAATGGATTTTCGGAAATGTTTTCCCCGGTCAAGGCGGAATTTCAAATCTCGAAAATCTTTCCGAGAACACAAGCCTTCAGCGAGAGGTAAAAAGACTTTATCTCGGCGGCGATCATATATGCGAGGCGGCAGGCTTTTTCATCTGAAGCATAATCTGATTTTAAAAAATACAAGGAGAATTTTTTTATGGAAACTCGTTGGCTTTATACAACATCTGAAAATTTTCACGCTTTGAGAGAAGCATCAAATGATACCTGTATCATTCCTATGGGATGTGTTGAAAAGCACGGACTGCATCTGCCGCTCGGCACGGACATTATTGCGGCGGGCACACTTGCTTATGCGGCATCTCAGATAGAGACAGTTTGCGTTTTTCCCGATTTTATTTTTGGAGACGTGCCGGACAATTCTCCTAATGCGCCTGCGGGAACTGTCACTTTAAGCCTTGAGACCGAAATGCTATTGCTTGAAGAGCTTTGTGAGCAGATAGCGCGTCACGGATACAAAAAAATACTCGTCTTGAACGGTCATGGCGGAAACAGCCATTGGCTTGCGGCATTTTCACGGAAATTAGCTACCAAAAAGCGCTCCTTCGTTTTTGCGGTAACAGAGCTCGATCTTTTTGCACCTCACGATATGGCAGAGGCTATTCTTAAGGAAGGTCCCGAAGTATTCCCTGAGCTGACGAAGGAGGATATAGATCTTCTTCTCAAATATCACGAGGAAAGATTGGTTGTCGGTCACGCTTGCCTGAGTGAGACCTCATTAGTTATGGCGGTCGCTCCCGACTCGGTACATCTCGACAGGCTCGGAATAGAGAGCGGTCTGAGTCTGCATAAAGCGGATTATCTCGCAAAGGCGGGAATACATATAAAGGACAACGGCTGGGGAGTGAACTATCCCAATGCCTACACAGGCGGCGATCACGAATGTAATGAACGTATCGCAAAAGCCACCTTCCGCTTCTCGGCAGAAAAGTTTGCCGAAAGATTTAAAGTGTTCAAGGAGGACACAAATGTCCTCGAATGGTTAGAGGAAGCCCAGAAGGGTTGGTAAAGCAAAAAGAGTTTCCTTGACATTTTCGTATCCGAAGATAACTCAAGAATTGCTATCACTTGGGCAGAATAATAATATTTTATGTCATCAAGTCTGTAATATTTTAAACGGAACTGAGTCGAATTTCCTTTTGACCCAGTTCCATTTTTTTATTTGCGATAGTTTTCATAAAGCTCTTTGGCATATTCTCTCGGGGGCTTGCCTTTTTTTCTTTTGAAGACATAATTGAAGTATGCCTGTGACGAAAAGCCGCATTCCATTGCTATAGCTGTCAGATTCTTTTCGGATACCATAAGCATATTTATCGCCTTTTTGATTCTCTGCTCCTCTACATATTCCCGTAATGTTTTGGCGGTGGCGCGCTTGAAGATGTTGTGAAAATATATCGGACTCATATTTACCTTTGCGGAGACTGTCTCAAGTCGGAGGTCATCACAGAGATGCTCACGAATATAGTCGAGCGCTTTTTCGATCACTCCGTAATTGCTCCCTATTTCGCCCCGAAGCTGCTTCGCACCTCTGCACTCGTTGTGAAGCGTGGATACAAGACGCAGAATAACCGACTGCATCATAACCGTGTCGGTAGAGAGACCGCTGTTGTAAAATTCTATCAGCTGCTTGAACATGGCTTCGTATTCTTCCCTTTTTTCAGTTACAAAATAATCGGGAAGCTCGGTGAGCATATCGTAAAGCAAGCCCTGATGCAGTATCATATGCACGTAATAACACTTAAAGGGGGGCTTTGTATGTCTGATGCGGTCAGGCTTTGCGCAGATGAGCAGATCGCTTGTTATCGGCACAGACTCCCCATCAGTGAAAGACACTCCGCCGTCGCAGAGCGGAAGCTCAAGCTCAAACATTGTTGTTTTTCTCTTTTTTGTCGTCCTGTTTTTTTCCGTAAGAGCTACGTTATATATTCCCGCCGTTATCACCTCGGGCAAAACAATATCTTTCATAATTCCCTCTTAAAGTAAGATTTCTAATAAAACAAACAAAAATATGATATAAATATGATAATAAATATAATACAATAAAATTACAAGGATGTCAAGAGGAGACGAAAAAAATGAAAATTACATATCTTGGTCAGGCAGGACTGCTTTTTGAAACCGAGCAAGCGAGAGTGATGATAGACCCATATCTTTCCGACAGTGTGGGAAAGATAAATCCGAGTAAAAAAAGGCGTTTGCCGATAGACGAAAGCTTTTTCGATATTCAACCCAACGTGATGATATTCACACATGATCATCTCGATCATTACGATCCCGAAACGGCTCACCGCTTTCTTCTTAAGGATAAGAAAATGACCGTTCTTTCTCCCGAGTCGGTATATTTAAAAGCGAGAGAGCTTGGCGGCACTCACAATTATGTTCTCTTTGACAGAGGTACAGAATGGAGCGAGTTCGGACTCCTTTTCAGATCTGTGAAGGCTGAACACAGCGACAAGCGCGCTATAGGAGTGATAATAGACGACGGAAATAAAAAATACTATGTTACGGGAGACACTCTGTATAACGAAGGAATTTTTGCCGACATAAAGGAAAAGCCTGACGTCGTATTTTTGCCGATAAACGGAGAGGGTAACAATATGAATATGACCGATGCAAAGCGATTCTGCGAGAGAATAGGCGCAAAGACTGCCGTACCGCTTCACACGGGTCTGTTCGACAGTCTCGATCCGAATGATTTCGCATTTGAAAATAAAGTAATACCCGAAATATACAAGGAGATAAAGCTATGAAAATAACGGATATAAAGACCTTTGTGGTAGACTGCTTCCGCACTAACTGGGTGTTCGTCAAGGTGTACACGGACGAGGGTATCGACGGAGTCGGTGAAGGCACGCTTGAATACAAGGAAAAGGCGCTTGTTGGCGCTATCGAGCATATAAGAAGCTATCTTCTCGGGAAAGACCCCCGACAGATAGAAAAGCATTATCACGATATCTACCGTGACGCTTACTGGAGAGGCGGCGCTGTGCTTATGAGCGCGCTTTCTGCTGTCGAAATGGCGCTCTGGGATATTCTCGGAAAGAGCCTCGGAGTCCCTGTCTATCAGCTTCTCGGCGGAAAGGTAAACGAAGACTGCCGAATATATGTAAACGGTTGGTTTTCGGGGGCGAAGGCTCCCGAGGAATTTGCGGAAAAGGCAAAAATAGCGGTCGAGCGCGGAGTGACGGCTATGAAGTGGGACCCGTTCGGAAAGAACTATCTGACTATTTCGGGCAAAGAGCTTAATCAGTCGCTTAAGTGCATAGAAGCCGTGCGTGAGGCTGTCGGAGACGAGGTAGATCTGCTTATCGAGGCGCACGGAAGATTTGACGTTCAGACGGGAATACGTATAGCGAACGAAATAGCGCCCTTCAAGCCAATGCTGCTCGAAGAGCCTGTTCCTCCTAACAATCTCGAAGCGCTTGCGGCGGTACGTGAAAAATCTCCCGTTCCGATATCCGCAGGAGAAAGGCTCTATACAAGGTTTGATTACAATGAGCTTTTCCGCAAAAGAGCCGCCGATTTCATTCAGCCCGACGTATCCCATGCGGGCGGAATAATGGAGCTTAAGAAGCTTGCGGCAATAGCAGAGGCTAACTACATTCCCTTTGCGCCTCACAATCCGTCAGGGCCTGTTGCAAATGCGGCAACACTTCAGTTAGCCGCCTGCTGTCCCAACTTCTTTATACTTGAAATAATGTATAGCGACGTTGATTACAGAAGATTCATTACAGACGAGAGCCTTGAATACAAGGACGGAAAAATAAAGATAGGCGACCGCCCCGGTCTCGGCATTGAGCTGAATGAAGCGGAGTGCCTCAAGCACCCTTACGTAGAGCATAATCTAAGGCATTATACGGGTGCGCTCACCGACATTCGCCCCGCAAAAACAGAATTTTATTTTTAAGGAGACAAGACGATGTACAGAATGAAACCTTACGGAAAAGTTGAGTGCAAAAAAGCTCTTGACGTAAAAACCTCGCGCCTCGGTATAGGATTTGAGAAGCTTGACAGAGATGCCTTCGATCCCGAAAAAGCATACGATAAGCTTGGTAATATAGGCGTAAAATGGGTACGCATACAGTCTGGCTGGCAGAAGACAGAAAAGGAAAAGGGCGTATACGATTTTGCGTGGCTTGATTCTATTGTTGACAATCTCATTTCCCGCGGACTTATTCCCTGGATATGCGTATGCTACGGAAACAAAATATACGGAGGTATGGCTGAAGAGTATTACGGCGCTGTCGGCTGTCCCCCTATCCATACAGAAGAACAGCGCACGGCATGGCACAATTACTGCGTGGCTCTCGCTGAGCGTTACCGCGGACGTGTTGCACATTTTGAGGTCTGGAACGAGCCTAACAATCTCGGATGCTGGAAGCACGGAGTAAGCGCAACAGAGCTTGGAGAATTCACCATAGCGACATCGAAGGCACTCCGCGAAGGAAATCGCGAGTGCTACGTTATAGGCGGTGCTGTATCCTGGATTAACGTACAATATCTGAATGAAGCCTTCAAGACGGGCATGGCAGATTATATTGATGCTATATCCTACCACTTCTACAGCTTTGACGATCATAAGCTTCGCCCGAACATTTCGGCTCTGCGCGGCATTATCAACCTTTACAATCCCAAGCTTGAAATAATTCAGGGGGAATCGGGAGCCCCCTCCCGTCCCTTCGGAAACGGTGCTATGAAGGACGGAGCATGGACAGAAAAGAAGCAATGCAAGTTCCTTTTGCGCCACCTTGTTACCGACATCGGTATGGGTGCAAAGTTCAGCTCATATTTCTCCTGCATGGATATGAAGGAAGCACTCATGGGACGAGTAGATGACAAGAACAGCTACAAGGATTTCGGATATTTCGGAGTACTTGGCGCAGAATTTGACGAGGACGGAATGGCAACCGGAAATTATCCTCCCAAGCCCTCCTATTACGCTCTTTCCTATCTCGCTTCCCTGCTTGAAGGCGACGTTGAATCGGTAGAGCTTCCCATAATCGTAGACCTCACACATGCTCCCCATCTTGGAAGCGTGCGCAGCCTGATGTATGAGGACGGAATAGAGAGCTTCGGCTTCCGTCTCTCTAACGGCTCTCACGCATTTGCATACTGGCATCCTTCGAATTATCTTACCACCGACTTCGAGCATGCTGTAACTCTTATCTGTGCAGTTCCCGGCGACATTCATCTCGTTGATCCTATGGACGGAACTATATACGAAATACCGCAGGAGCTTGTTGAGCGTGATGAATTCGGCGGTGTGCGCATAAGACTCCTTCCTATCAGAGATTACCCGTTATTCCTTGTATTCGGAGATATAAAATAATGACGAACAGAAAAACCGTACTTGTAACAGGCGCGTGTATCAACACAGGCGTGGATATTGTAAACAAGTTTGCAGAAAACGGATATGACATAATATTCACAGGCAGAAGCGCAGAAAAGGTATCTATAGCAGAGAGTGAATACCGAAAACGCTTCGGGGATGTCAATATCACAGGCTTTGCAATAGATTCGCTGAATGAGCGAGGCGAGGTAGACACCGAATCGGTTGACGCTCTTTTCTCAGAGCTTGACCGCAGAAATATATTTGTTGAAACGCTTGTTCTTAACGCGGCAGACCAAGGACTCGGACAAAAGCTTTTCGAAAACCCGATCTCCGACTTTATAAAGGTAATGAATACAAACGTAGTCTGGAACTTCTGTCTCTGTGAGCATGCGGCGGCAAGAATGAAGGAAAACGGCGGCGGTAATATCGTGTTTATAAATTCAAACACTGCATACAGAGCTATCCCCGACAGAGTGGCATATGTATCATCAAAGGGCGGACAGCTCGGACTTATGCGCGCTCTTGCTCTTGATCTTGGGAAGTATAATATCCGTGTCAATGCCGTTCTTCCGGGTATGATACGTACAGACAGGTGGGAGAAAAATCCCGAATTTTATGCGAGCGTTCCCTCACGCTTCACTCCTATAGGAGATATCGCCACAGGCGAGGATGTTGCGGATGCGGTCTATTATTTTGCCGCTCACGCAAGAAATACCACGGGCGCGGAGCTTGTAGTTGACGGCGGAAACACTATTCAGCTTTATCCCATAATAAAATAAAAGTACATCTGTGCAAAGAGACCTCTTCAAACGCTGATTTGAGAAGGTCTCTTTTTTATTTGATCGTAAATGATAGATTTGTACTATTTTTAGATAGGTGTGGTATTGTTTGTAGGAATCGGAAATGATATACTTTTATTTGGGATATATTATTCAAGAGCAGACGGTAAGTTCGTATTATTCATCATGGTACGGAAGGCTCGCGGAGTTATGCCGCGCACTCGCCGAAAGCATCGGGTAAAATAGGAAGCACTTCCAAAGCCCGATCTTTGAGATACATAAGTAATGGACGCTTCGGGTGAGTCTGTCATCAGGCGTTCGGCGTAATTAAGCTTCATTCTTAATATAAGCTCGGAAAGCGAAAAGCCGTACGCATTATGTGTAAGACGTGCAAGGTGGCTATAGCTTGTATGGATAGCATCGGCTATATCATAGGGAGAAATATCCTCTTCTATGTGAAGCTCAATATATATCTGCGCTTTCGTAAGATATCCGCTAACGAGAGGCGAGGAGACTTTGCTGTCAAGATAGAAGGCGCATATCAATGCGTGAATATCAAGAATTTTTGATCTTATACTAAGCTCACGCCCGAAGTCTTCCCTCTCATACGCAATAGAAACCTCCTCAAGAAGCCGGCAAAGCTTATCTGTGTTGCCGTCCTCCGAGTGCAACACACGGTGCCTGGCTTTACCCCCGTAACGGAATGGGGCGAGATACTTCATATTGAAAATAGAGATGTCGGGAGAATATATCAGATTTTCGGTATAACCGAAAATATATACCTCGCGATAGCTTTCGTCCGATGCGGTGGAGTGCAAAACTCTTGGCGGAATTATAGCTATATCTCCGCAAGAAAGGATATATTTTTCACCGTCAAGGTGTATTATAAAATTACCTTCCTTTACAGATATTATTTCAAAGCAATCATGCCAATGCTCACGGCAGGAATAGGCTTTTTCGCCTGCTATTCTTGTAAATGAAAAATCCGACTGTGTCTTCTCGCCGAAGGTCATCGGAATACTGCTTTTCATAGATTCACCGCCCCTTTTTACGTTTTGTACAAATATATTGTATCACAAAAAAGAAAAAAAGTAAAGTTTTGGAGATAAAAAAATGAACAAATCTATCATAACAGAAAGTCTTTCAACACCTGTAAGATATAAGTGCGATGTTTGTGTCGCGGGCGGAGGAGTTGCGGGAATTGCCGCGTCTATATCTGCGGCAAGAGCGGGGCGCGCTGTCGGACGGAAAACCGATGTCATCCTGCTTGAAAAAAGCTTTATGCTCGGAGGACTTGCAACCGCAGGTCTTGTAACCATATATCTCCCTATCTGCGACGGAAAAGGAAGACAGGTCTGCTACGGGCTCACCGAAGAGCTTTTGCGCTTATCTATCGAGCATGGCGCGGAAGCCGACTATCCCACAGCCTGGCTTGAAAATGGAAGCTATGACGAAAAGAGGAAAAAGCGATTTTTCGTTCAATTCAACGCTCAGCTTTTTGCTATCAGCGCGGAACGATTATTAAAGGAAGAGGGCGTACACATTCTTTACGGAGCGAGTGCAGCCGCAACTACAGTTAAAGACGGCAGGATAACCAATATCATTATAGAGGGAAAGGGCGGCCGCGAGGCTATAGAGATAGAGCGCGCCGTTATCGATACGACAGGCGACGCCGATATATGTAAGCAGTCAGGCGCAAAAACAGAAATATACAGAGACGGAAACAAGCTTGCCGCATGGTATTACGGCTACGGCATGAGGGAGCATAAGCTATATATGTGCGGTGTTCACGACACGCCCGACAAGGAAAAGAACACAGACCTCAAGGACGAAAAAAGATACTCGGGGTTAGATACCGCCGAGCTTTCGGAAATGGTAGAGACAGCTCACGCTCATATTATAAATAATCTCCTTAAAAGGCGTGAGGACATTCCCGACCTTGTACCGACTACTATAGGAACTATCCCTCAGCTTCGTATGACACGCCGTTTAGTCGGTAAATCCACCCCCGACATAAGCGAAGAATATATAAGCTATCCCGACACGGTAGGCATTTACCCGAACTGGCGAAAGCGCGGCCCTGTGTATGAATTGCCGCTCTCGGCGCTTTACGGAGATGAAATAGAAAATCTGCTTACTGCGGGAAGGTGTATATCGGGCACAGACGCGATGTGGGATATAACGAGAGTTATTCCCGTGTGTGCTGTAACTGGAGAGGCTGCAGGTGCCGCGGCGGCTATTTGCGGTAATATGAAAAACGTAAATATTGAAGAGATACAAAGCTATCTTGTAAGCGCAAAAGTGCTTTTGCGTTGGGAAAAAGAAAATGAACAGAAGTGAAAACGAAAATTTTAAAAAAGCTCATACGCCTATCGAGTATGCGCAATGGATAGCCCCATCATTACCCGTCTCTGTGCCTGTAATTGAAAAAATTTTCAAGCTGAAATCAAACGCAGAAAAAGCTAAGCTGTATATAACGGGGCTCGGCTACTTTGAATTTCTGATAAACGGGCAAAAAATAACCGATGAAAGACTCATCCCTCCCGCATCGGACTACTTCAGAAGAGATTTCAGCGAAGTCACATATCCTGTAAGTGACAGCTTTACACACAGAATTTACTATCATGTATATGATATATCCACCTATCTTTGCGAAGGAGAAAACTCACTTGAAATAACCTTGGGCGGCGGTTGGCTTACACAGAATGAGCGCATAGCGGAAGGCAGAATGCACTACAGCGACAGACCGATGTGTTTGTTCGCTCTGAATATTGACGGCACTTTTATACTGTCCGACGGAAGTGAGTGCTGGCATGAAAGCAAAATACGCCGCTCTCGGCTGTTTATCGGTGAAGAAATAGACCTGACATTCAGCGATGATGTGAAAAAGCCTGTCATAACACTTAAATCTCCGGACAGCATTTTATCCGAGGCTACAGGTATTCCCGATAAAATAATAAGACATATTAAGCCTGAGCTTATATCGGAAACGGCTGATACAAAAATATACGATGTAGGTGAAAACGTAAGCGCGCTGGTCTCTCTCACAACACACGCAAAATACGGCGAAAGCTATACTTTACGCTTTGCTGAATATCTTTCACCCGAAAACGGTCTTGATTTCCGCAGTACAGGCTCACCCAACATAGGAACATCGGGGCACGAGCAGATAATGTCTGACCTTTTCGTGACCGACGGAAAGAGACGCACCTTTCTGCCGCACTTTACGTGGCACGCTTTTCGCTATTTTGAAGTAACGGGCAAGCTTGAGGATATTGAGGATATCACTGTATGCGTTATTCATTCCGACGTAAAAGTGACCTCCGAATTCAATTCCGACAGCGAAGGCTTAGGCTTTCTTTACGATGCGTATATAAGGACACAGCTTTCAAATTATCACGGTTCATTCCCCTCCGACTGTCCTCACAGGGAAAGGTTGGGATATACGGGCGACGGACAGATATGCGCGAGAAGCGCAATGATAATGCTGAATTCAAAAGAGCTTTACCGCAAATGGATACGTGACATTCTTGACTGTCAGGACACAGAAAGCGGCCACGTACAGCACACTGCTCCTTTTCAGGGCGGCGGCGGCGGTCCGGGAGGCTGGGGCAGCGCTATCGTTACCGTCCCTTATGCATTTGCCAAGGAGTTCGGCTATGATGATATACTGAACGAAGCTCTTCCAAATATACTAAGATGGATACGCTTCACAGAGGGCTGTACGGAAAACGGCTTGGTAGTGCGTGAAAGTGAGGGAGGTTGGTGTCTCGGAGACTGGTTTCACTTGAAAGAAGGCGCATTGCCGCCTCCGTTTGTAAATACTTGTTGGTTTATATATGCCATAAGAAAATTCCGAGAGCTTGCCGTTTTTCTCGGTTGTCAGGTCGATGCGCATATCTGTGAATTGGAGAACACCTGTCTCGAAGCACTCAAAAAGGAATATCAAGCGCTTAAAGAGATAGGAAGCGCTATGGTATATGCCGCTTGGATAGGAATAGACTCCCCTGCTCGCGCTGCCGAATATTATGATAAAAAGGGTAGCTTTGACACAGGCTTTCTCGGTACTGATATTTTATGTGAGCTGCTTTTCGATAACGGCTATGTAAATACAGCCTATAAGCTTCTCTCATCCGAAAGCCTCGGCTCATTTCTTCACATGAAAAGGAACGGCGCTACAACGATATGGGAAAGATGGAAGAGCGACAAATGCGGCTCTGCTTCTCACCCGATGTTCGGCGCTTGCTCACGCCAGATATTTCAAAGTGTTCTCGGTATAGATCAAGAGAAGGACTCCTTTGGTTATTCTTCGCCCGTCATATCGCCAAAGCTCCCCCAAAAAATGAATTACGCGGAAGGAAGTGTTATGACAGCAGAGGGCAAAATATCTGTCAGTTTGAGCAGAATTTCTCCCGAGCGCATAAAGGCAGATGTTGTTTTGCCCGAAAACTTGACAGCCCTGTTCCGCGCTAACGGAATATGCGAAAGCTTCTCGGGCGAAAAAAGCTTCACGATAGATAATTGACTTGATACTGATAAAGGAAAGAAAAAAACATGAAAAAGACAAAATTTTTAACCATTCTTTTTGCGCTTATTTTAATTTTAGCGCTCGTTTCCTGCGGTGGTAACAAAAATCACGCAGAGACAGATACGCCTGAAAAACCAAGCGTAACACAGGAGACGGTTATGACCGAGCCTCCCGTTACAGAACCGACATATGAAAAAACGCTTTTTAATAACTGGCAGGAGTATACTATAACCTATGCGGACAGTGCCGCTGATGTAGTCTCTACCGCTTTCATTCAGTTCAACCTAAAGCTGAACGAGAAATACAATTTCACTCCGCGCGCGGAGTCCGACTTCCTTATTCCGGGTGAAAGCGCGCCCGAGGGGACACTTGAAATTCTTATCGGACTTACAAACAGAAAGGAAAGCATTCAGGCTCGCGAAGCTCTTAAAGCAAATGACTATTTTATCGGTATGATAAACAACCGCCTTGTAATCGTAGGCGGCTCGGATAAAGCGACAGCAAATGCTCTTGAGTATTTTGTATCCTACCTTATGAAGGCTGACGGTATCTATTATCCGACAGACGGATATACCTATTCATCGGATTATGTTGTAGACAGTCTCACCGTCGGCGGTGTGGATATTTCCGAATTCGTTATCGTACGGGGCAACGGAATGAGCACCGGCGACCGTAACCTTGTAAATCATCTCCGCGAAACAGTAGCCGATGTTTGCGGTGCAAATATTGAAATTACAGTCCCCTCTTCAAAGGAGCAGACCTACGAAATACTTATAGGCAACACAGGCAGAAGCCTTACTTCAAAAGAGTTGGCAAAGAACAGTTATGCGATAGAGCAGACCGAAACAAAGCTCGCTCTTTACGGAAACGGTGACGGCTCCGACACCTTTGTTCTGAAATATCTCATAGATACGCTTTTCGCCATTCCGGAAGGAGAAAGCTATGATATCAGACTTGAAAACACATCGGGCAAGCCGTATTCTACACCTTCGCTTGTAGAAAGCAACCTCCCATCAAGCTTTGGTGATATGAGAGATAAGTATGCTTACGATGTTATTTCCGCAGAAACAACTCTCGAAAGATTTTTTGCTGCAGTCGATGAATTACCCGACGAGGTGACGGTTTTAGAGCCTATAAGGCTTGAAGACTACCCCGCTTCTGATAGTAAAAAACAGGTCTATGTGTCTGACGCCAACGGAAACGACAATAATTCAGGAACTAAAGAGTCACCTTACAAGACATTAGGAAAAGCCTTGAATACTATGAAAAATCAAGGCGGCGGTGTTATATGGGTAGAGGGCGGAGACTATTCGCTTACAGAAGGTCTTATTATTAACGCATCTCACAGCGGCACGATCTTTTCTCCCTTGTTCATCAAGTCATACGGAAATGAAGATGTTACGCTTACAAGCAATATTATAATCGAAAGCGAAGGCTTCAAGCCTGTAAATGCCGACAAGGACAAGGTTGCCGCCCGACTGAAAGCGGACGTCAAAGACAAAGTTTTTTATATCGATCTCTATGATCTCGGCTGGCGTGAAAGCGATATACTTTCTATAACGACACAAGGACCTGCCAGAGTATACGTTGACGGAGAGGAGTTCACGCTCGCGCAGTATCCTAACGCCTTCTATGATGACGGCACACGCACGAATATAAGCGACCTCCTTTACTTCAAGTATGTTTATGACAGCGGAAGCGTTACTTCGCGTGACAGCTCCGATCTTTACTGGCCTTGGATAGAACGCGCGAATGCCGATCCCGATCTTACACCCGACTCTGTTTTAGGCTGGGAGATACGTGTTATAAACGAGCGTGACAGTCTTTCGGACAAGGGAGACGGAATTATGGGAGATGAAATTCTCTCATGGGTAAACACGGGAGATATATGGTACTACGGAAGCGTATTCGAAGGCTGGGAGCATGGTTATTATAACATAGATCCCGGATGCGTACACGGTGACGGCCTGCTGGGAAGTGCAAAAACGGGCGGCTTTTATTCGCTCAAATCTGTTCAGCCTTGCCGCTTCGGCGCGAAGGTATCGGGCAATTCGGCGGCGGGCAGAAACACATTCTTCCTCTTTAACGCTATAGAAGCACTCGATGCTCCGGGCGAATGGTTTATCGACCGAGAGACAGGAATTTTCTATATTTACCCAAAATCCGATGATATAAGCGAGCAGCTTGTAACATATTCGGGCAGCAAGAGCTTTAACCTCATCACCTTTGACAGTGCCTCCAATATAGTGCTCGACGGAATAGGCGCAAACGGAGCGGCTCTTTCGGCTATGAGAGTTAGCGACTCGGATAATATCATAATTCAAAACGCCGTCACAAGAAACACAAAGGGCTCTTCTGTTGTTTTCTACAACTCCAAAAACAGTGCTTTGCTTTATTCAAGCCTCTCATACTCTTACGATCCTATGGTGAGCGTTTATAATGACGCATCGATAAGCTCGCTCACTCCCATGAACATTTTCATTCAGAACAACACCTTCTCGGATACTCCCTCCACGGTGTCAAACGCCGTAATGCTCGGAGGATGCCGCGCCATAGTTTCGCATAACTACTTTATAGACTGTTGCTTAAACGGAAGCGGTATAGAGCATATTATCGAGTATAACCGGTTTGAGGGTGGCAACAAATTCGTTACCGACGGCGGTATGGTTTATGCGAGCGGTCATAAATCGCGAGGAATTCATGTTCGCTATAATCTGTTCCATATGTTCAAGGCAACACATCAGGCTGTCTATTTTGACGGAATGGGAAGCGGTATGTACTCATACTGCAACGTAATAAGCACTCTGGGCGCGCAGACAAACTCTCATAAGGCGTGGTACTCCTCCACAGGTCACGGAAACGTCTGCTACGGAAATATTACGGTGCTTCGCAACAGGTCGCAGATAGATGCGCTTGAAGGCAAGGACACCGATGAAGGAACAGAGGCAATAAAGAAGGGGGACGAAATAAACGAATCGGGACTCTTCTATTATTACTACGGCAATAACGCAAAGGGCAACAGCTTAGCGGGTCACTGGTGGATGGGCAATAAGGAAAGCGAGATAAACGACTACCTTGTGAAGTATGACCAAGAGGCATGGAATTCCCTCTTCCCCGAATATATGAATTTCTTAGAGGGAACGAAGGCAATTAACGAAGCATACGATTATATAGATTACAATGTCTATTACGAGCCTCAGAAGCTTTCGGACAAGACACACGTATTCAAGACCGCCGACGATACGGTCATTTGGGTACCGTCATATGAATATCTTGACGAAAACGGAGTGAAAAAGACAAAGCAAGAGCAGACCTTGAAGGCAGAAAACGGACAGATAGTTTTGACCTTTGATGACTTGGCCGCTATGGAACGCCTGCGCCGTCAGCCCGCCTTCAGCGTGATCAAAAACAACCTGATTTTGGGAGGCTCAAGCGACCCGGACAATGTTGTTACGAACAGTGCGGAAAATTATAAGGGACTCATAAAGGATGTTACTATAAAGGAAGACAACTATTTTGAGTTCGATTATGACAAAATAATGGCGGATGCCGAAAATTATAACTACAATATAAGTGACGATGTGTGGGCTATGCTCGAAAAGGAAATGGGCGCGGAATTCGTGCTTATTCTGAAATCAATAGATTATCAAAGGGCAGGACTCACCAACTAACTAAAAATTATTGACCTCCTCAAGAGTTCCAAAGGACTCGACAAGGAGGTCTTTTTTATCTGCTATTTTATTGTTTTCAAAACGGAGCTTCGGTATTCGCTCGGTGTCATACCAAGGTGTGCCTTAAAATTATAGTTCAGGCTACGCACAGAATCGTAGCCGCTTTCGAGCGCGCATTGTATTATTGAATAGTCGGTATTTTCAAGGAGATAACAAACATGACTCAAGCGGTAATGGTTTACGTATGAATTATAGGATATTCCCACTATTCTTCTGAACATTCTTGAAAGATACGCGTAATCGTAGCCTGTCGTTTTTGACAGCCTTTTAAGCGAGCAGTCGGAGGAAAATGACTCTTCAACAAAAGCAAATATCCTGTTAAGGATACCTTTGTTATCCGCTTGACCTGTGCTATACTTCTTTCCTCTGTCAAACTCTCCGCAAAGAGAATAAAGTATTCCCTTCTTCTGAGTAGTTGTAGAATTCGACTCTAAATTGCAAAGAGTCGACACAAAATATCCGTCAGGGACAAACAGGTTTCCGTTTGGAATCTTGTTAGCTACTCTTGTGGCGTACTCCTTCACCAAGTCGGGAGCGAAAATGCACAGGATGTGCTCGCTCTCTGTAGAATGCAAAGAATGGATCTGGTTGGGAAAAACAAGGAGTGCTTCCCCTTTCTTCAATTCATATACGGCATTATCAACATTGACCTGCATTTTTCCTGAGAGGAGCACTATAAGCTCAAAGCATTGATGCAGATGTGACGGAAAGCTGAAATTTTTATCCCTCTCTATTTTAAAATAACCTGATGAGGCAAGATGATTGAACTGATAAAACATTTTCCCTCCAAAAGACAAATATTGTCTATATTATTATACACTTTTTTCTCGAAAAGTCAACTATATTCCATTATAATGTAATAAAGGGGGAGATATAAATGAATTATTATATAGGTATAGATCTCGGCACCTCGGCTATGAAACTACTTTTGACCGACGAAAACGGACATATTTACAATACCGTCTCAAAAGGATATCCTCTTGAATTTCCCAAGGACGGCTGGTGTGAGCAAAATGCACAGGATTGGAAAAAAGCCTTGTTTGAGGGACTTCCCGAATTGCTTAACGGATTTGATGCTTCTTGTGTTAAGGGCATAGGCTGCGGCGGTCAAATGCACGGACTTGTCGCTTTAGACGAAAATGATGAGCCTATCCGTCCTGTCATTCTTTGGAATGACAGTCGCACGGTAAAAGAGGTAGACAAACTAAATTATGAAACAGGTAAGAAAAGGCTCTCCGAGTGGACCGCAAATATAGCCTTTGCGGGCTTTACCGCCCCTAAACTGCTTTGGATGAAGAAAAATGAGCCTTTGAATTTTGCGAAAATTTCTAAAATAATGCTCCCGAAGGACTATATAAACTACATTCTGACGGGCGTGCATAGCTGCGACCATTCGGACGCGTCGGGGACATTGCTTTACTGCGTTGAAAAGAAATGCTGGAGCAAACAGATGTTAGATATTTGCGATGTTTCGGAAGCACAAATGCCAACACTTTTTGAAAGCTATGAATGTATAGGAAAACTCAAAACAGAGGTTGCGATGAGGCTCGGTATTCCAGATACGGTAAAGGTGTGCGCAGGTGCAAGTGACAATGCCGCCGCAGCAATAGGTATGGGAGTTGTCGGTGACGGGGGCTGTAACATAAGTCTTGGCACATCGGGAACAGTATTTATATCATCTAAAAATTTCAGTGTAGACAAAAACAATTCGCTCCATTCCTTCGCTCACGCGGATGGCGGTTATCACCTGTTGGGCTGTATCCTATCCGCCGCTTCCTGCAACAAGTGGCTGACGGAGGATATTTTCAAGTCACACGACTACTCGTATGAGGAAAAGCATATTACATATGATAAATTGGGTGAGAACCGTGTTTTCTTCCTTCCCTACCTTATGGGAGAGCGCAGTCCGATAAACGATCCTAACGCACGCGGCTGTTTTATAGGAATGACTATGAATACCTCACGTACCGATCTCGCTCAAGCGGTTTTAGAAGGCGTGGCTTTCGCTATACGCGATAACTTAGAGGTCGCTCGCAACCTCGGTATTGAAATAAAATCTTCAAGAATATGCGGAGGCGGCGCAAGATCATCGCTGTGGAAGCAGATAATTTCAAATGTTTTGAATATTGAGTTAGAGTCCTCAGAGACCGAGCAAGGTCCCGCTATGGGAGGTGCTATGTTAGCTATGATATGTTGCGGAGAATATCCCGACGCTCAAGCCGTATGCACCAAAATGATGTCTGTTTCCTCGGTCGTAAAGCCTACGCCCGAGCTTAGCGCAAAATATGAGACGCGGTATCAGCAATTCAAAAAGATATATCCCGCGCTGAAAAATATATTTGAAAAAATTTAAAGGTTTAACAGAGAGGAAGTAAAGATGTTTTTTTCAGACATTCCAAAAATAAGATATGAAGGTCCCAATTCTAAAAATCCATTGGCATTCAAGTTCTACAATCCCGAAAGAATAATAGCGGGCAAGCCTATGAAAGAACACCTGCCATTTGCTATGGCATGGTGGCACAATCTGTGTGCGAGCGGTGCCGATATGTTTGGGCGTGATACCGCAAATAAAGCCTTCGGCGCAGAAAAAGGGACTATGGAGCATGCAAAAGCCAAGGTGGATGCTGGCTTTGAATTCATGCAAAAGTTAGGAATTGAATATTTCTGCTTTCATGACGTAGATATAGTTCCCGAAGCTGATGACATCAAAGAAACCAACCTCCGTTTAGATATAATTTCCGACTACATTCTGGCTAAAATGCGAGAAACAGACATAAAATGCCTGTGGGGAACCGCCAATATGTTCAGCAATCCGCGTTATATGAACGGAGCCGCATCCTCCAACTCTGCCAATGTGTTCTGTTTTGCCGCCGCGCAGGTAAAGAAGGCTCTGGATATTACGGTAAAGCTTAACGGCAAGGGCTACTTGTTCTGGGGCGGTCGAGAGGGCTATGAGACACTTCTGAATACTGACATAAAGTTTGAGCAGGAAAACATAGCGCACCTTATGCAAATGACAGTCAGATACGGACGCAGTATAGGCTTCAAGGGGGATTTTTATATTGAACCAAAGCCAAAGGAGCCGATGACTCATCAATATGATTTTGATGCCGCCACCGCCATAGGCTTTCTTCGCCAATACGGTCTTGACAAGGATTTCAAATTAAACATCGAGGCTAACCACGCAACTCTTGCGGGCCACACCTTTCAGCATGATTTAAGGATATCGGCTATAAACAGCATGCTCGGTTCTATTGATGCAAATCAGGGAAATCTGTTGCTCGGTTGGGATACGGATGAATTTCCCTTCAATGTTTATGAAACGACAATGTGCATGTATGAGGTCTTAAAGGCAGGCGGACTTTCGGGAGGATTTAATTTCGATGCAAAAAGCCGACGCCCCTCATATACACATGAGGATATGTTTCACTCTTATATTCTCTCTATGGATGCTTTTGCTTTGGGACTTATAAATGCCGCCGCTATTATCGAGGACGGCAGGATAGACTCCTTTATTGCCGAGCGTTACGATAGCTATAATCACGGCATCGGCGCAAGGATACGCTCAGGAGAAGCCACTCTTGAGGAATTGGCATCTTATGCGGAAAATATGGGGACACCTCCTCTTCCCGATTCGGGACGTCAGGAATATCTTGAAAGTATCATAAACAACATACTATTCAGCTAAAGTAAAAAACAAGTTCAAATTATGAGAAAGGAACAATTATGATTATTTTCATTCAAGTCCAAAATTTTGAAGTATCGTATGCCGCTTCCGAGCTGAAGAAATTTCTCGAAGAATTTACTAATGTGATTTTTTCCGACACATCAGATGGGGCAGAACACACCGTTTCACTATATGTAGATAAGACTATGAAAGCGCATCATTACAGTATACACGGAGACGGTTTCCGCTTAAACATCCGCGGAGGAAATGCATCCTCTGTGCTTTGCGGTGTGTATGAAGCGCTATCAGAAGCGGGCATCCTCTTTGAAGCAAACGGATACAGCCTGCCTCATTCATTTGATCTTACTGCATTTTTTTCTGTGAATAAGACAGTAAATCCGCGCTTCAAGCTTCGAGGCATCCGTCAACACATCAATTTTCCCATGGATATTTCTTCCTATTCTCTGCAAAGTGCGCAGGAATATATCCGCTCGCTTGCACGAATGCGATACAATGCCATTACCTTCCACAGTTACCCCGGACAATGGCATGAATCAGATCCCAACAACTGTGCAGGACATTTCTTTTACGGGCAGACCCATCCCGTCCCACAAAATGATCCCTTGACGGCATCACGCATTCACAACCGAAAATATTACTGTATCCCGGAGGCAGAAGCCATCTATGAGGATGAGCAGGCACGAGCGAAATACGCACAGTACTGGCTCTGCGAGGTTATTAGTACCGCCAAGGAATGCGGTATGGAGGTGACACTTTCAGTCGAGATCATATCGGATGATGATGAAACCAATATTAGCATGATGAATACCATATGCAAAACGTATCCTATGATCGATACTCTGGAGATCATTTCCGAGGAATGCGGTGGACATTCCAAAACGCCTGATATTACAAGAGAAAATATCGTCTCCTTTATGGCACAAGCCTTCGGTTACGATATTCTCAATGCCGACGGAACTCTTCCGGGACTTTCAGATGCCTGGCCTCATCAGTTACCCGCCGCTACGGTCTCTCTTCAAAAAATGCTTCGCGTACTTGATCTTCGAAGCGAGTGGCTCGCAGATATTGAAAAACAGCCCTCTATTCGTATAGGACTGTATATAACCTGCCCCGCTACTCTTCGTATCCTCCGTCCTATCCTTCGTCACAGACTTCCGCATGGAATGACCATGAGTCTGCTTCCGGCACACGGTGCGCTCGCTGTGGCAAATAATATTGAAAATACCGAAACAGTCTCATCCGACTGGCAGAACACAATGTTCTATTCTTGGGCGGAATTTGACGGTAATATGTTTATTCAACAGTTATCCACCGATGGAATAGAGCTTTTGTCGCAGATGCCCGATACTGATTCCTCATACGGATTTTGCATAAACCATTGGCGAACAGCAGAAAACAGTCTCACTATATCATACGCCGCAGAAGCGGCAATAAGCGCAATGTCGGCACACGATTTCTATATCGCATATGCGGAAAAAGTCGGGATTTCCGACAAGACGGGCTTTGCAACTACCTGTGCGAGACTTGCATCTCTCGACACCTACACCCGCGACAATTTGTTCAACATAGGCTTTTGCTATGTTAACTGCTGGTTGGGCGGTCACAGATGCGGCAACCTGATACTTCCTCGGCAATTCGATCCTAAGCATCTTGCCCATGCTACCGCAGAATATGACGAGCTGGCTTTATCGTGGCAGCAATTGCTTTCTTCTGCCAAATACAAAGAAGGAATTGCATTTCTTCGATTGATGATCAACCGATGCCGTTGCAGCAGCTTGCACATCCGCTCCTTGTGGGCACTCGACGAGCTGACTCTTATTTATGACTATGATGATCCCGTTCCTCCCACTGCCTTGCAAATTGCAAAAAGCGAGGAAATCATCAGCCGTGCCCGCGACCTTGCAAGCGCATACTTGCATCTTTACGGAGAGCGTCTTCCCGACCGAGGCGGTGAGGGACTGCTTGCCAGCTATACCGAAACCGTCCCTGTATTCATCAATGCAGTATCGGCAACCTTCGAACAAAAAGCGCCCGATACCAGAGAGGAGAGCTACGATTCACCGCCTATGCCCGATGCGAATGCACGCTGATCACAAAACCGAGATTGAATTGGAAGCAGGAAAATATACAATTTGCTGAAATGAAAGGAGTACGAGCGTTTTGTTCGTACTCCTTTTCACACGCCTTGCTATGCAAGGTATAGTGTGGTACACATTTTTGGTATAGTATCGAGCGCTAAAGCTTTTTTCAAACGCGCGTAGCGCATATCACTGCCGAAGGCAATATCACGCACGAAGTGCATATCACTCGCCGCAGGCGAATAATAAAGTTGGGGCTATCTCAAATTCAGTAAAATATGTTTGAGCTAACCCCATTCTCTTTCCTTTTTTATTAGATTTGTCTGTACTCAGACGGATTTACACCGAAATGCTTTTTGAAGTACTTGGAAAAATAAGCAATATCGTAAAAGCCGCAGGAAGCGGCTATTTCATTCACAGAAAGAGTCGTATTCTCCAAAAGAGACGCCGCATTTAAAAGGCGCACGTAAATTATGTACTGATGGATAGGCATTCCTGTTTTTTTCTTTATCAGCGCACTTATATAATTCGGGTGATATCCAAAAATACCTCCCATCGAACTGTTTGTAATACCTTCCATGTAATGCTTATGTATATAAGAAATAATATTTTCCGCGTCCTCGTCGTCGGATGATACGCTTCCTATTTCGGAAAATCTTACACAGTCGGTAATACAGTCCGCCAATAAATGTCCTATTTTTTCCTCATAGTACAAAAGCTTTTGCATATATTCGTTTACAATTACGGTAAGCTTGGCTTGAATATTGTCTATTTTCTTGATATATATCACTCTTGAAAGCGCCTTTAAATCTTGAAAGGTTCTATGATCGACCAACATATTTTCTGTGAATTTTTCCTTTGCTACAGGCTTTATGGGAGTGGTCAAACGGGATGCGCTCTGCGTATAATCGTAATTCATAAGGATATATTTTACAGAACCTTCCGGAGTCATAATATGATACGGCACACCCGAATTTATTATCAATACAGAATGCGGTGTCATTTCATACACAATTCCATCAGCCTTTAATTTACCATATCCGCTGACTGTGTAAAACATACGTGCATCAACGGGAATTACCTCATTAAAAAAAGTGTTTACATCGTAATTTGCATATCTTGCGAATCTCACAAAAGGGTTTATTTCAGAAAAAATCATCCCATTACCTCATCTTTGTTTTATACAAATTTATATGTATTTTCTCAATTGATTATAGCATAGAAAAATGATAAAATCAAGTATAATAGCAATGCGAAATATTAAAATCATAACGAGAGGAGTAATAAATTGGCAAGCTATAACGGAAAAAGCATATTCGAATGCGAGCCTTCGGACGGAAACGAATGCCGCCGTGATTATGTAAATTCTATAGAAAAATTTATAAACAAAAAATTTTCCGAGGCAAATAATACGCGTGATGAGTTCACCTGCGATATTGTAGAAAATCAAGAAGCTTACCGCAAAATGTATCTTGATATGATAGGTCAGCCTGTCTATCCTTATCCGAACGATATTCCGAGCGCAAAAACCGAATATCTGGGAAAGGACGATTTTGGCGATATATACCGTCTGCAAATAGAGGTAATGCCTGATTTTCAATTTTTCGGCATACTTATGCGCCCGCATGGCATAAAGAAAGCACCGCTTGTGATAGCTCAGCACGGAGGCGGAGGATTTCCCGAGCTTTGCAGTGATTTTTCGGGCAAAAACAATTACAGCTTCTTTACGAAAAGAGCGTTGCAAAGAGGAATGACGGTATTCGCTCCTCAGTTAATGCTTTGGGAATTTCTATCCGAGAACAAATACAACCGACCGAGCGTAGATGTCCCATACAACAGAGCGGGCATTGACGAAAAGCTACGTCATATAGGGCTCAGTATTACGGGACTTGAGGTGTTCTGCCTAAGACGTTCTGTTGACTTTTTGCACTCGCTTGAATATATAGACGAAAGCCGCACAGGCATGATGGGGCTTTCATACGGCGGATATTTTTCGCTTCACACAGCGGCGGCGGACAAACGAATAAAGTCGATATACGCGGCGGCTTTTTTCAATGACAGAACGAAAATAGCATTTAAGGATTGGCAGTATTACAACTCCGCCAACACCTTTTGCGATGCCGAGGTAGCAGCGCTTTGCGCTCCTCGAAGATTACAGATAGATGTCGGCAGAAGCGATCATGTATTCGACTTTGCGCCCTCAGTCGCAGAAGCAGAGCGAAGCGCGAAATATTACGAAGCATTCGGAGCTTCGGAAAACTTCCGCTTCAACCTGTGGGAGGGCGGACACAGCTTTGACGAAAGCGGCGAAGGCTTTGATTTCTTTTTCGACGGAATTTAAAAATTAAGATCTGAAAGGACAAAAAATATGTACAACATAAAATTGAATTCATATATCCCCGAGCCTAACCCCGCAAACAGCGACAGAATAATAGCGGCTCATTACTATGCGGCGTGGAAAAAAGGCGCGGCACAAATTCACGAGGGATTTGATGATCTTGCCGAAAGCTTTCCCGACAGAACTCCACTTATGGGTTACTATGATGAAGAAAATCCCGAGGTATGCGACTGGGAAATAAAGTGGGCGGTCGAGCATGGAATAAACTGCTTTATCCATTGCTGGTACAGAAAGCTCTATAACCAAGGGCAGCCTGTTACCGTAAATGACCTGAGATGCGGTCACGGTCTGCACGAGGCACTTTTCAACGCAAAGTTCCAGAAATATATGAAGTTTGCCATCATGTTTGAGGCATCCCCCCGTTGGGGCGGCACAGACGAAAATGATATAGTAGAAAATCTTATGCCCTTCTGGACAGAAAACTATTTCAGCCGCGAAAACTACCTTCTCATTGACAACAAGCCTGTGCTTTTCGTGTACAATCCCGCAAGACTTGCAAAGGAATGCTTCCAAAGTGCGGAGAGTCAGCATAAAGCATTTGACGAGTGCCGCGAGTATGCGAAGAAATGCGGCTTTGACGGAATGATTTTTGCCGCATGTAGCTCGACTCCTCGTGCCGAGGCTCACGCTGATCTTATAGAGCGTGGCTTTGATTTGCGCTTTGGCTACAACTCGGGCTTCTACGCTCCTTATGACCATTTTGAGGATGAAGAAGCCATAATTGATGCGCAATGCGCTATTCTTGCAAAAAATCTTGCGGTGGATAACAGCCGTTTTATTGCTACCCCCTCATGCTTTGCCGACCCCACTCCACGCCGTTCTCAGCGTTGGTGCGATCTCGGATATAAATTCCCGGAGGTCACAAGGTGGTATCTTAAGCCCGAAAATTACCGTCGTCTGCTTGAGAGAATGAAAGCAATGACCGATGCTATGCCCGAGGATTCCTGGGCGCGACGCATTATGATGATAGACAACTGGAATGAGTGGGACGAGGGACACTTCGTTGCTCCGAGCCATAAGTTCGGATATAAATACCTGCAGGCAATACGCGAGGTTCTGACAGAGCGCAACAACCTGCCCGACTATGTAACTCCGCAGGATCAAGGCTTCGGAGGTTATAACAAGTCATGGAAAACTCCCGATTTTGCGGATTTCTGCGAAAAGGAGCTTTCGGAATAATCTTTGCACACGACATAGCTTTAATTCATATCTGCATCGTTACATCACATATTCAAAAAGGAAGATAATAATATGAACAAAACGAATCTTTTTGCAATTTTTTTCGTACTTATATTGGTTTTGGCGCTCGTTTCCTGCGGCGGTAATAAAAACCCTGTAGAGACAGAGCCATCGGACGTGCCGACCGTAACACAGGAGCCCCCGATAACAGAGCCTCCCGTTACAGAGCCGACGTATGAAAAAACACTTTTTGCCAATTGGCAGGATTACACGCTTACTTATGCGGACAAAGCCGCAGAGGTGGTTTCGAACACATTCGTTCGCTTCAATTTGAATTTGAGCGAAAAGTATAATTTCACTCCGCGCGCGGAGTCGGACTTCCTTATTCCGGGTGAGAGCGCGCCCGAGGGAACGCTTGAAATTCTCGTAGGACTTACAAACAGACCCGAGAGTATAGAGGCGAAAAAGAGCCTTAAGGCTAACGATTACTTTATCGGTATGATAAACAACCGTCTGGTAATAATAGGCGGCTCGGATAAGGCAACCGCGGCGGCGCTTGAGCATTTTATGGCATATCTTATGGAGGATGACGGACTCTATTATCCGACAGAGGGATACACCTATGGAGCCGATTACGTTGTAGACAAGCTCACCGTCGGCGGTGTGGATATTTCCGAGTTCGTTCTCGTTCGCGGTAACGGAATGAGTGTAAGCGACAGAAATCTTGTAACCTATCTCTGCGAGACGGTGGGGAATATTTGCGGTTCAAATCTCGAAATGGTTCTTCCCTCCGCAAAGGAACAGACATACGAAATCCTTGTGGGTAATACAGGAAGAGCTCTTACATCCAAGGATATAGCCGAAGGAACTTATTCTGTCGAGCAGACAGACACAAAATTAGCTATCTACGGAAAAGGAGCCGATTCCGATTCGTTTATTCTGAA
Organism: Oscillospiraceae bacterium; assembly: GCA_015065175.1. Lineage (GTDB taxonomy): Bacteria > Bacillota > Clostridia > Oscillospirales > CAG-272 > UBA1740. The sequence continues at coordinate 29,296 of SVQV01000018.1, forward strand.
ATATCTTATTACAGATATTCTCTCCCAAATTCCAAACGGCGAAAGCTATGATATCAAGCTTGAAAACGTTTCGGGCGAGAGCTTTGAGCTTCCTTCGTTTGTATCAAACAACCTCCCCGACAGCTTTGCCGATCTCCGCGACAAGTATGATTATGAGGTGCTTTCCGCCGAAACAACACTCGATAGATTTTTTGCGACAATGGATGAGCTGCCCGAGGAGGTGACCGTCCTTGATCGCGTAACGCTTGAGGATTATCCTCTTTCGCTTTCGAAAAAGCAGGTCTACGTTTCGGGCACAAGCGGAGACGACACTAATATGGGAACAAAGGCAGCTCCCTATAAGACAATAGGTAAGGCTGTAAACGCAATGAAAGGTCAAGGCGGAGGTGTCATCTGGATAGAGGGAGGCGACTATTCGCTTACCGAAGGAATTGCAATCAATTCAAATCATAGCGGTACTGTCATTTCCCCCTTGTTCATAAAGTCCTACGGTGACAGAGACGTAACTCTTACAAGTAATGTAATAGTAGACAGCTCGGGCTTCATTCCCGTCAGCAGTACGAACGATAAGTTAGCCTCCCGCATAC
>SVQV01000019.1 GCA_015065175.1 Oscillospiraceae bacterium
GTTGTAAGAAATGTGTGTAAGCGAATCGCTCTTATAAGGATATTCTGAGATTATACTGCCATCGGAATTGTAGGTCAACACTCCGTCGGCGCAGCACATCAACACTTTGTTTTGCGGTGTAAAATAGACCTTTAAAGGAAATGTACCCTTTTTTTCCGCTTTAAAGAGCTGCTCGGCGTTGGAAGTTCTGTATAAAGTTGTTACCGTGTTATAAATACCGTTTTCTGCCTCTGCGGTAGCCAAGGCAACATATTTTCCGTCATCGGAAAGCGAACAAGATATTAAATATCTTGAGTTTTCATATTTACCTATCAAAGAAAAGTTTTCATTATACAAAAGGACACACGCACTGTTCTCCCTTGATTTCGTAGCTATAAGAAATTTTCCGCTATCTGATATATAAGCATTGCTTATAGGAAATTCACATGCTTCGTTCTGATAGAGCAAGCCGACCTTTCCGTAAACAGAAAATTTCTTTCCGTTTTGCTCATATACAATAAAATATTTGTCTGATGAAACAATCACGGGAGAATTAAATTTATCGCTGTAAGAATATATTTTTCTTCCGGACATACTGTATAGAGAAACCGTCTGATTTTCGGCAATTATCAAATTGCCGTTCAACTCATCAAAGACTGTATGATTGTCGGAGTTATGATAAATAACATTTTGAGTTGTTTCGGAGGAAGAATAATATTCAGAATCTATATTTCTCACAAGAAGCTGAAAATTATCATATGTGATACTGTCTCCAAAGAAAAACACGGAAATCAATATCGTGCTTATAAATGCCAACAAGGACACCGTTTTAGCAGTTCTGAAATGTTCAGACCATTTTAAAAAATACCTTTTCTGGCTTTTCAATTCTTCATCATACAACTCTTTTTGCGGAAACAGTTCCATATATTTTCCTCCCTTCTCTCAAAATCCTATTTGATTATTATATTTTCTTCTCCCAAAACGTTTTTCAGATTATTTATTAAAGCCGAATCGGAGATATCAACAGAAAGATTTTTATAATTATAATACTTTTTTTCCGAAACACTGTATATTACTACAGGGGATATTCCGTTGTGTTTTTTTAACAGTTCGATTACCTTTGCACACTTAGGGCTTCCAACGGAATCGAGCTTCAAATAAATGGTTTCGCATGTCATTTGAGTTTTTGCTTTCACGCGACTTTCTTCGGCTGTTTTGAAATCTGTGTCAGAAACCAACTGCTTTGCGTCAGATAAAATTATTTCGGCATCCTCTTCTTCCTTTTTTGTTATTGTACCGCTTATTGAAACTACAGTATCCTGAAGCAACATATTACCGAATTTATCGAGTTCCCTCGAAAATACAATTACGTTTATTTCGGAAGTAGAGTCCTCCAACGTCAAAAAAGCCATATTTGTTCCGTTTTTGGTAGTTTTATTAACACGGCGATTTATAACGCCGACCAAGGTAATTCTCTGCTTTTCGTTATAGGCGATATCGGAATTATTTGGCGAATTAAAAATATTATGGATATCCAGAATATTCATATGCTTAACTAACGAAATATGCTTTTGATATCCGTCCAAAATGTGTCCCGAAAAATACATGCCTGAACTTTCCTTTTCAAGCATCAAAAGCTCTCTTATATTGAATTCGGGAATCTCGGGATAAACAAATGCCTTATCTATGCCCTGCTTGTCATCTGTAGACAGAGCGGCAAACAGATCGATCTGCCCGGATATAACTTCGTGATTTTTTGAATTTGCCTTGTCCAATATCTGCTCATATGAATGTAAAAGTTGAGAACGGTATACGCCTAATTTATCAAAGGCACCGCATTTTATTAAAAATTCGATTTGTCTTTTTGTAATATTATGCGATACCATTCTATTAACAAAATCTTCAAATGAGGTAAAAAGTCCTTTTCTTCTTTCGGCAAGTATCGTTTCAAGGAAAGGTCTTCCCGCGTTTTTTATTGCAAGCAGGCCAAAGCGTATTCCGTTTTCCGCAACTGTAAAATTAAGATTACTTTCATTTATATCCGGAGCAAGCACCTGTATTCCGAGTTTAGCACATTCATTTACATACTCATTTATTTTTGCGGTATTTCCAAAAACCGAAGTGAGCATTGCCGATAAATACTCTTTTGGATAATGCGTTTTCAAATAAGCGGTTCTGTAAGATGTGACTGCATATGCAGCGGCATGGCTTTTGTTAAAAGCATAATTGGCAAAGCTGAGCATATCGTCAAATATCTTCTTGGCTATCACAGTGCTGATACCGTTCTTTTCCGCGCCATTGATAAAGGCTTCTTCTTCGGATATCAGTTCTTGTGATTTTTTCTTTGCCATGGCGCGGCGTACTGTATCGGCACGAGCAAAGGTATACCCCGCAAGCGTTCTGAATATTCTCATTACCTGCTCTTGATAAACTATACAACCGTAAGTTTCGCTGAGAATACTTTCAAGCATAGGAGTATCATATGCTATTTTTTCTTTCCCATGCTTTCTGGCAATATACTGAGGAATTGATGCCATAGGCCCCGGTCTGTACAGTGCTATAGCTGCGGTTATATCATAAATACTCTCGGGCTTTAATTCTGTAAGCATTTGACGCATTCCGTCCGACTCAAGCTGAAAAACACCGTCTGTCTGACCGTCTGAGATCAATTTATATGTCCGGACATCGTCAAGAGGTATATTTTCGATATTGAAATCAGGCTTTTTTGCCTTTATTTCTTTTACTGCATCCGAAATTATCGTAAGATATCTGAGTCCTAAGAAATCGAACTTTACCAATCCTAAAGCCGCAACGGTATCCATGTCATATTCAGTAACTACAACATCGCCGTTTATCGCAAGAGGGACATAATTATTTACAGGCTTTTCTGTTATAACTATGCCTGCCGCATGTGTTGATGCATGCCGAGGCATTCCCTCAAGCTTCTTTGAAATCTCGATCATGTTACGTATATTACCGTCATCATTCATAAGAAGCTCAAGCTCTTTATTATTTTTCAAAGCGCTTTCAAAAGTAACGCCAAGCTCCTGCGGAATAAGCTTTGCAACCTTGTCCACCTCTGAATAAGGCATACCAAGTGCCCGTCCAACATCTCTTATTGCGGCACGGGGAGCAAGTGTTCCAAAGGTAATTATTTGAGACACATGATCATTTCCATACTTTTCTTTGACATATTCAATAACCTCTTCACGTCTCTCATAGCAAAAATCGGTATCAAAATCAGGCATTGAAATACGCTCTGGATTTAAAAATCTTTCAAAGAGCAATCCAAAAGCGAAAGGGTCGATATCTGTTATACCAACGCAAAATGCGACCATACTTCCCGCGCCCGAGCCTCTTCCGGGGCCTACAGGGATATCATTCTGTTTTGCATAGGCAATAAAATCTCTTACTATCAAATAGTATTCGTTAAAGCCCATAGAATCAATGACAGAAAGCTCGTAATTGATTCTCTCTATATAATCCTCTTTTTTGCCGAATGAAAAATCTATTCTGCCGAGGGTTATCAATCGATTTAAGCCTTCAATTGCAAAATTCCGCAGCTCGTCACAATGCGAAAGCTGTCCTGTCAAGGGTATTTTTGGCAAGTAAGTTTCACCGAATCTGAAATCAAAATTGCACATTTCGGCAATCATTACTGTGTTTTCCACAGCATTCTTGTACTTGCCGAAGAGGTTTTTCATTTCCTCACTTGATTTATAGTAAAACTCATTTGTCTCAAAGCCTATAGGTCTTCCCTCGGAAAGAAGCGTGTTTGTCTGTATACACATAAGAACGGCTTGTACATCTGCATCCTTACGTTCCAGATAATGAACATCATTCGTCGCAACCATTGGGATATCCAAGCGAAGTGACATTTTTTCTATTTCCTTCGCGACTATCACTTCATCATCTAATCCGTGATTTTGTATTTCCAGATAAAAGTTATCTTTTCCAAAAATTCTTTGCAGGGTTAAAGCCTGTTCTTCCGCATTTTTAAAGTCACCCGAAAGTATCGATGAAGGAATTGCGCCCGCAACACAGGCAGACAAAGCAATAAGCCCCTCGGAATGCTCACGGAGAAGCTCCAGATCTATTCTCGGACGAGAATAAAAGCCTTCTGTAAAGCCGTTAGAAACCAGATATATAAGGTTTCTATATCCGGCTTCATTTTTGCAAAGGAGGATCAGGTGATTTCCAGACATATCGTTTTTTCCGTTTTTAGAAAAACGCGATCCTCTCGCCACATATACTTCGCAGCCGATAATGGGCTTTATTCCCACTTTTTTGCACTCTTTATAAAAAGCAACAGCACCGTACATTGCTCCGTGGTCTGTAATAGCTACCGCGCTGTGACCTTCCTTTAATGCTTTTTTGGCTATATCGGAAATTCTGCATGCGCCGTCAAGGAGACTATATTCACTATGTAAATGTAAATGCACAAAATCGTTCATTAAAGATAACCTCCTTGCGGTTTTATACTTAATTCTATACTTATTCTATACTTTCTGCAAATGCAATGATTTTTTGCAGCCTGTGATTTACTCCCGATTTTGAGATTGGAGGATTTAACATCGAGCCGAGCACCGACAATGAAATATCACTGTATTCAAGTCTCAATTCAGCCGTAATCCTTAGATCATCGGGCAAAAGAGCTAACTTTCCGCTTTCTTTAAGCTTCGTTATGGCTTCTACTTGTTTTAAACCTACCTCCACAGAACGTAAAATATTGGAGGATTCAATATTAGCTCTGCGATTAGCATAATTTTTATACTGATTTCTTATTCCGTAATTAATTAAATCCATTGCTATCTGACCTTCGTCTATTGCGGCAAGGAAATCACATATTTCGTTACTGTTTTTAAAATATATTATTTTCTCGTTCTTGCGCTCTATATATTTGGGAGTCATATCAATTTGAGAAAACAACGGCATAAACATCTTTGCTCTTTCACCTAAAGAAAATTCCAGGTGGAAGGCTTTATCGGGATCTGACATTCTTCCCACAGACAAAAAAATTCCTCGTAAAAAAGATGTTTTACAGGACTCGCACTTGCATTGTGACATCAAAGCCTCATCACTAATATTTGCGATATATTTTACGGCAGAATCACAAAAGAAGAACAATTCATAGCCTCTTCTCCCCTTTATTCTCTTTTTGTGTACAGGCTCTCTGTTGAATAGCTCAAGCAGCGATCGGCTGATATAATCTGCCTCTGCATCTGTATTTGCGTGTATTTTTATTCCATCATTATACAGAACTCCCTTTGTCGCCATAAAAGCATAAAAGAGAGATCTTTTACAACAATTCTTTTTCAATAGCGAATTGTAAATATTTTCCTTTAAATCAGTTGAAAATGAAATTTTAATCACTCCTAACCTCAAAGAAATTCAACTTCGCACTCCAAAGAAACACCGCTTTTTTCGTAAACAGTATTTTTAATATATTTTATCAATTCACATACATCATCCGACGTAGCTTTTCCGCAATTTACAATAAATCCCGCGTGCTTGGGAGAAACCATTGCGTCGCCTACTTTATAGCCCTTCAAGCCCGCATCTTCGATAAGCTTTCCCGCAAAATTATTTTCAGGTCGTTTAAAAATGCTCCCCGCATTCGGGAATTCAAGCGGCTGCGAAGCTTTTCTCTTGGCCATAACTTCTTCCATAAGAGACAGAATTTCATCTTTGTTTCCGCGTGATAAACAAAACTCTGCCGAAAGAACGGTTATATGTTCCTCTTTGCACCTGCTGTGTCTGTATGAAAAATTCATTTCCGAATTTGAATAAGTCACAATTTGCTTTTTTTCGTGATGATAACATCTGGCAGAAACCAACATATCGGAAATTTGCGAATTATACGCCCCGCAATTCATATAGACACCGCCGCCGACAGTAGCAGGTATTCCGTAGAGCTTTTCCAAGCCCGAAAGTGAAAGCTCACAAGCTTTTTTTGCCAAAAGAGTTATCCCCGCGCCGCACTCTGCATTTAAAGAGGTGTCTGTAAATGAAAAAGAATTCATCTTCTTGGTTATTAGCAAAGCGCCGTCAAAGCCAATATCGGAAGGCACAAGATTAGTTCCGTTTCCTATCACCTTAAATAGTATTTTGTCCTGTAACAAAAATCCTATTAAGCTTTCAAAGGAATTAATGCTATATGGAAATATTGCAATTGAGGCATTTCCGCCTATTTTAAAGCTACAGCATCTTGACATCGGATATCCTTGATACCAATCAAATGAAATGCCGTTTTTGTTATTATAATCGGAAATAAAATCAAGTATCGGTGTGATATTCATTATGCCCCCAAATAAATAGCCTTTTCCTCAATCAATTCTTTCGCGACTTCCCTTTGCTTTTCGGTAATATCTATTCCGCCCAAGATTCTTGCAAGCTCTGATATGCTTCCTTCATTGTCAAGCTCGCCTATTCTTGTATAAATACGGTCATTTTCTTCATTTTTGCTTATAAGCAAATGCTTATCCGAAAGAGATGCGATTTGCGCTGAATGCGTAACGCATATGACCTGCGCACTTCTTGATGCATTCAAAAGACGTATTCCTATTTTTCTCGCGGTCTTTCCCGAAACTCCTGCATCAACCTCGTCAAATATCAAAGTATCTATTGAATCCTTGTCAGCCATAACGCTCTTTATAGCGAGCATGATTCTCGCCATTTCACCGCCCGAAGCAATTTTTGAAATTGGCATTTCAGGCTCACCTACATTTGTCGATACCAAAAAATCAACCTTATCTATGCCAAAAGGTGAAAAAACATAATTATGATTTTCTATCTGCTTTTCAACAGATATCTTAAACTTGACCTTAGGCATATCCAAAAATTCCAGATTTTCCTGTATTTTGAGAGCCATTTCCTTGGCGAACAGGACTCTCTTGTCATGTAATATATCCGCTATAGAGGAAATTTCTTTAAGTATCTTCTTTTCCTCAGCTTCAAGCTGCAAAATTTCGTTATCCGAATTTTGCAACGTTTCTAATTCTTCCTTTGCTTTATCTTTGTATTCTATTATTTCTGCGATGCTTCTGCCGTATTTTTTTCTTAGTTTTTCTATTGTATCCAGCCTTGATTCTATCTTATCAAGCATTGCGGTAGGATCGTCAATATCATCTTCCTGTAACGAATAAACGATTTCAGAAGCATCTTCAATAGCAGGAATTACCCCCTCAAGCAATTCGTTTGCCTTTTTGACCTCGGGCAGCACATCCTCTATTTGCGAGAGTGCGGAAATCGTTCTTTCTATAATGTAGGCTACGTTCCCTTTTTCGTTTCCCTTGAGCGCTCTGTAAGCAAACGCAAGCTGTTTTGATATGCGCTCAAGATTCTTTATTTTTATTTTTTTATCTTCAAGCTGTTCTTCTTCGCCGTCCTTTAGTTTTGCCCCCTCTATCTCGCTCACTTGATAATTCAGCATTTCTATCATGCGTATTCTTTCGCTCTCGTCCTTGCTAATAGAACGAATTTTTGCGCGTACATTGCACAATTCGGAATATAAAGTCTTGTAATCGGTCAAAATATCACTCAAAAGCGCGTATTTATCTATCATATGAATGCCGATATACGGATCCATCAAAAGCTGATTATCGTGTTGTCCGTGAATTGTTATCAGATACGAGGAAACATCTCTCAAAAGCGATGCATTTACAGTTCTTCCGTTTATTTTAGCCGAGCTTTTTCCGTCAGCAGAAACAGTTCTCTGAAGCAAAACCTCTCTGCCTTCATCGATATAAATTCCCAAGTCGGAAAAAACTTCAAGCAATTCTTCGCTCAAGTCTGTAAACAACGCGCTTACCATTGCGCGTTCTTCGCCTGTACGAATTATTTCTTTTCCGAATCTCTGTCCTCTTAATAGATTTATACTGCCTATTATTACAGATTTTCCCGCGCCTGTTTCTCCGGTCATTACATTGAAGCCGTTTATGAAATCAATATCTGCATTTTTTACAACTGCTATATTTTCTATATGTAAAGATGACAGCATAACTCTACCCCTTTAAAGATTATATTGTTTTTATCATCTGCCGTATTTTATCGCTCAGATCTGCGGCAGAATCGTTGTTTCTCACTACTACCAAAATGGCATCGTCTCCGGCAACACAACCAATGATGTCGTCAATATTCAGTGTATCGACACATGTTGCAACGGCATTAGCCATTCCCGGGAAGGTTTTTATAATAATCAGATTTCCCGCATAATCCACCTTGGTGATAGATTCTGTCAGCGCGCTGTTGAAGCGAGGAATAACGTGTTCTTTTTTTGCGGGAGAAGCATATTTTGAAACACCGTTTACCGAGCTTCCCTTGATAAGCTTCAATTCACGTATATCTCTCGAAACAGTGGCCTGAGTAACATTAAAGCCGCTTTCCTTAAGATATTTAATCAAATCGTCTTGAGTCTCTATCTCGTATTGCTCTATCAATTCAAGAATTCTTTTTTGTCTTTCGTTTTTCATTTTATGTCCCCTTACGATCATATATCCATTTTTTCGTGAAGCACGCCCAAAACCCCTGTGTTTTCCATTGAAATAAGCTTTAAAGGATGAGCAGACTTTGTGACGGTGACTTTATCTTCGTATGTCAAAGCATATGTATCTATGCCGTCAATGTTTACATATAAAACTTCGTCATTCTCCGAAATGTGCTTTACAGAAATACTCAAATTGGGAGAAAAAAGTATAGACCTGTTAAAAAAGGAATGTGCGCATATAGGAGTAACACATATTGCCTCAAGAGAATTGTCGATGGCCGGTCCTCCTGCCGAAAGCGAATATGCGGTAGAGCCGGTAGGTGTCGAAAGAATGACTCCGTCAGCTCTGTAGGAGAAAGAATTACCCAGGCTGTCATCTAATTCAAAGTCCGAAATTCCGAATGTTTTTCCGTGCAAAACAACAACATCATTTACAGCCTTTCTCTTTTTCAGCTCATTCGTTCCGTTTTTTGAAATATAAACATCCAATGTCATACGCTCGGAAATATTAAATTCACCACTGAAAAGCTTCTCAATTTTTTTGAGCGCATTGGCAGGAATTTCGGAAAGGTAACCTAATCTGCCCATGTTTATGCCTAAGATAGGAATATCTCTTTCTATAGCGCAAGCCGATGCATCAAGTATGGAGCCGTCTCCGCCTATAACTATGATACAGTCAACAGCAAGCCGCTTATCGAAAACATCAATATAAGACAAAAGCGGGTGCTTAAAAAGATTTTCGTTAGATTTGTCGGCATAAACATTTGCTCCGTTTTGCAACAAAATAGAAATCACATCGGATGTAACCCTATAATCTTTGTCTTTTTTGCCGTTAGGCATAATTAAAAAGTTTTTCATATCAATTCCTTTTAAAATAAGCTAAAAATTCAATATTTCCGTCTCCGCCCTTAATCGGAGATTGAATGAGTCCCAAAAGTTCAAAATTAAGCTCCTTTGCAAGATCGCATACCTTATTTATCGCCATTTGCCTTGCCTTTTCGTCCTTAACAATTCCTTTCTTTCCGACCAGATCCTTGCCGACCTCAAACTGAGGCTTTATAAGGCTTATAAGCTCTCCGTTTTTTTGCAACACGGAAGCTATCTGAGGTAAAATCAAGGTTTGTGAGATAAATGAAACATCCATAACAACCAAATCAATGCTTTCGGCAAAATCTTCCCTTTTCATAAATCTCGCATTGTAATTCTCTATAGAAACAACTCTTGCGTCCTTTGCGATCTTAGGACTCAGCTGTGCAGTGCCCGAGTCCACGGCATATACCTTTGAGGCATTATTTAAAAGCAGACAATCGGTAAAACCGCCCGTAGAAGCACCGACATCAAGCGCGACCTTCCCGTCACAGTTGATCTTGAAGCTTGTCAGAGCAGCCTCAAGCTTATATCCGCCTCGGCTAACATATTTATTCTGGGCTTCATCCAAAACTATTTTGTTAAGATCAAAGTCCTCCGACATTTCATAAGAAGCCTTGGTTATTGTTTTACCGTCTAAAGAAATTGCACCGTTTTCGATAAGCTTTTTTGCCTTGCTTCTGGTGTCGACAATTTCTTTTTCGACCATATACACATCTAATCTCATAATTTGATTACGTTACTTTTTTCTATTAAGTAAGAAATACGCTAAGGAAGTTAAAATTTCATTGTTCGGAATATTGCTTATCGAAGAAACTGCCTCGTCTGTCAATTGTTTTGCTTTTTCGAATGCTTCTTCTTTGGAAATAAAGGACAGGCATGTGGTTTTGTCGTTTTTCGCATCACTGCCTACAGGCTTTCCTAAATCCTTTTCATCTCCGTATCTATCAAGAATATCATCGACGATCTGAAACACAACCCCTATATTCCGAGCATATTCCTCGGCAGAACTCAAAATCTTCTTATCAAGCACATTCGCAGCCAAGCAGCCAAGCTTCGCTGCTGTAATTATCAAAGCTCCTGTTTTTAAAGAATACATTTTGTTAAGACGCTCAAAATCATCCTTAAGCAATTCGGGCGTCATATCCATGACCTGACCGCCTATCATTCCTCTGCATCCTGCATTGTAGGAAAGCAATTTTATCGCCTCTATCAAAACACCGGGGTGAAGATTTGCTGAGGAAAGCACGAAAAAAGCATCTGTTAACAAGGCATCTCCTGCCAAAAGCGCCGTTGCTTCTCCAAATGCCTTATGATTAGAAAGCTTTCCCCTTCTGTAATCATCATTATCCATACACGGCAAATCATCGTGAATGAGCGAATACGTGTGTATCATCTCAAGAGACGCAGCAAAATCAAGTGCTACGTCTTCGTTCCCGCCAAGGGCACGCGCAAACTGCAGAATTATAAACGGACGTATTCTCTTGCCGCCGCTTAACAAGCTGTAATTTGCAGCATCAAATACCGCTTTCAAATCCGCATCCTCACAATTTAATACTGAATTTAAATGCGCATCTACTTTTTCTGCTGTGGTTTTAATCTCTTTTTCTATATTAATCAATTGTTCAGTCTTCCTTTTCGGCATTAAATTCTTTTTCTGTAATCTCACCGTTTTCGTCAGTCAGTAATATCTTGATTTTCTGCTCTGCCGAATTTAATTTTTCATTACATGCGTTTACAAGCTTTATTCCTTTTTCAAACGCCTTCAAAGACTCATCAAGTGTCAGTTTACCTTCTTCAAGGGCACGAACTGTTTCCTCCAGCTCAGCCATTGCTTTTTCAAAAGAAAAATCTTTAGTTGCCATTTTAAATATTCCTTACTACCTTTTCAGTTATTTTTTATTAAACACTTTGGTAAGAAGACTTCCGTCTTTAAGCCTGAACTCTACTTCATCTCCGACAGCTGCATCATTTATTGATTGCAGAGGATTTTCTTTTGTAAGATTATACCCTATAGAATATCCTCTCGAAAGAGTTGAAAGCGGACTCATTGCATCCATTTTTCCCGCAATAGAAGCGAGCTTTTGCTTACATTCACTTGTTTTGGAAGTAATCAGACCGGACAGCTTATCGTTCAAAAAGGTTACGAGCATTTTCTTATCCTGTAAATAGAATTCGGGGTCCCCAAAAAGCCTTCTGTTTTTGAGCAGCTCCAGCTTCTGTTTTTCGCTGCTTATTTTTCGTGTCAAAGCTGCAGACATATAAGAAAGCGAATTATTTATTTCACGTTTAAAATCAATTATATCCGGAACGGCAAGCTCTGCCGCCGCAGACGGAGTAGGCGCTCTCAGATCTGACACAAAATCGCATATCGTAAAGTCGGTCTCATGCCCTACGGCAGAAATAACAGGAATTTCCGATTCAGAAATTGCATATGCAAGGCCTTCATCGTTGAAAGCCCACAAATCCTCAATAGAACCGCCGCCGCGACCGATAATTATTACATCTGCCGAGCTTTTTCCGTTAAAATGTTTTATCCCCTGTATCAGCTGCGCCGGCGCATCGTTTCCTTGCACAAGAGAAGGATATAACACTATTTCCGCGAGCGGAAAACGTCTTCCAAGAATGTTGATTATATCCCGCACCGCCGCACCTGTAGGCGATGTTATAACACCTATGCAAGAAGGAAACGCAGGTATTGGCTTTTTCCTGTCTTCATCGAACAAATGCTCTTTTGAAAGCTTTTGCTTTAACTGTTCAAATGCTAAATAAAGGGATCCTATACCATCAGGCTCCATAGATGTTACATAAATCTGATACTGTCCGTCTCTTACAAAAAGCGACACGCTTCCGCGCAATAGCACTTTCATTCCGTTTTCGGGCATAAATTTGAGCCTCGAAGCAGCGCTTCTGAACATAACCGCACGTATAAGAGAGTTTTCGTCCTTCATCGAAAAATAAAAATGTCCGGATCGATGATTGGTAAAATTGGAAATCTCGCCTCTTAAACAAACATTAGACAAAAAAGCATTGCCTTCTAAGATCGTTTTTATATATTCATTTAACTGTGTGACAGATATGCAGTATTCCTGTCGACGCTCGGAATTTGTATACATTTCCGATTATCTCCTTATCTGTTGAATAAATATGCATTTCTCGCAAGCGCCGCAATGCCCACCGCATTGTCGGAAGAAAGCCTCGGCTCTGCAAAATAAGAGTCTATCCGAGAAGAAATTTTCTCTTTGATAATTTTGTTGCTCATTACTCCGCCAACGTATAAAATAGGCATTTCACCGTAATTTGCAATATAATTTTGAGAAACCTTTAATATAGCCTCGCCCAAATACTCAAAAACATATGCCGCGGTATATTCTTTATCGTTTGTATCCGCATAAACCTTCTTTGCCAAATTCTCAACACCGGATAAGTTTATATAGCAATCATTTGTATTTATCTTGGGTATTTTGACTTTTTTATCGCAATTCAACGCTAATTTTTCGAGTTCGGCACCGCATGGGAACTGTAGATCGAGCATAACTCCTACACGGTCAATAAGTTGTCCCGCATTTATATCTTTCGTTCCGCCAACTATTTCAGAAGAAAAGTCTCCATTTTTAAACTCTGTGAGCAAAAGCTCAGTTGTTCCTCCCGAAAGATGAAAGCTCCCAAACTTTTTCTTCAATAATTCTTCAGAACGTGAGGAATGTATAGCGGCCATTATATGTCCGCATTGATGAGAAAACTCAAAAAGAGGTGCGCCACATGCTGCCGAAAGAGATTCCGCTACGGCAACTCCTGTTAAAAAGCAAGGCATATATGAATTCGGCAGTTTGCGCGGCTTTGAAGAAACGCCTATAGCTACGATATTTTTATCAGACAATGCTTCTTTCGCTTCCTGCATTACGAGAGGCAAATTTTTGATATGAGCAAAAACCGCATCTGATTGACGAAGACCGCATTCCCCATTTTTTACGGGCAAGAGCCTTTTTATGTTAAATAAAACATCTCCGTCCTCCTCGTTGAGTGCCGCGAAGGATGTGGTATAATTACTGGTATCAATTCCTATAACAACGTTATTTCTGCTCATCTATTTGCTTTCCGCTTGATTCCCTGGCGATAGAATTAAGTATTCCGTTGACGAAGGGCCTTGCTTTTTCATCATCATATATTTTAGAAAGCTCAATTGCTTCGTTTATGGCTATTTTCAGTGGGAGATCGGTATACAGCATTTCAAAAACCGCCACTTGCATAATAGAAAGTGAGGTGTTTGAAATACGATTGATGTTCCAGCCGTGAGAATGTTTTTCTATTAAAGAAAAAATTTCTTCCCTATTAGCCAAAACCCCGTTCACTATCTCGCGTACATAAGAATCATCCTCTGCCTCGCGAACTTCGATTGCGGTGTCATAAATTTCTTCAATGTTTCTTTCCAAGTCGAATTTCTGTTCAAACAGTAAAGAAAATGCGAGTTCTCTTGCTTTACGTCTTGTCATTTTTTCAGCACGACCGCATTTAATGCGGCTTTTTCCTTTGCTAAATTTTATAAAAGTGTATACATAAATAATTATACATAATTTTAAGTCAAAAGTCAACTTATAATTGTATATTATTTTTTATATTGCATATTTTTTATTTACCAAAAACTTTTCAAATTAACAAAAAGACCTTGAAAAATCATAAAAAATGTGTTACCATATAAAAAAACAGTTAAAGGGATTTTTTTAATGAAAAACAACTCATCATTTTCGAAAAGGGCATTTAATTTTTTTATATCATCTTTTGCGCTCGCCGAGCTTATTTCCTTGATCTTCTTTATTTTTGTAAAAGCAGATTTCGCTTTTAATATGAAAATAGATCCCGGAATAACATTCTCACGTTTTGCGATAATTCTTTTACTTTCTTTGATTATCAATCTGGCTAACCTAATTTTCAAATTGCAAAAATTAAATTGTGCAGTGAAGCTGATTCTTCACAGTATAATTATATGTCTCTCCTTTATTGTTGCGCTAAATCTTATAAACGGTAGCAATTCATTAAGTCCTGCCACATATTTTGTTCTTGTTTTGCTGTTTGTTGCCATCTACTTTATTATTTTTGCAATTTACGCTTTTATCAAGAAAAAGGCAAAAAAGAGCAACGCGCAAAAAACAAACACATACACCAAACAATTCTGAGTGAATTAATAAAATTTTTATCACTTACAGGGTAAAATTCAAAAAAAGTATTGACTTTTCCCCATATTTATGGTATTATTTTGTACTGTAATGCGGGTGTGGTGGAATGGCAGACACGCTGGTCTTAGGAACCAGTTCGTAAGAGTGTGGGTTCAAGTCCCACTACCCGCACCAAAAATCCCGAATGCAAAAAAGCGTTCGGGATTTTTGATTATTATTTGGTCATTATTCTATTTAAAAATCGGAGGAACTTATGAAATTTGAAATTATCGATTTTCACACACACCCGTTTTTGACTGATTCTGAAAACATTTGTTCGCACAAAAGTTATTGTAATATGAGTGCTGAAAACACTGTAAATGACTTAAAAAGCATCGGAATTTCTAAAATATGCGGTTCTGTAATAAAGCCAATCACTCTAAAAGATCCGACGTGGGAAGATATAAAAGAATTAAATGATACCGCATTGAAATTAAAAGAGCTTTATAAAGATTTTTATATTCCGGGCTTTGCAATACATCCCGCATTTGTTAAAGAATCCTGTGCAGAGATAGAGCGAATGAGCAGTCTTGGAATAAATCTGATAGGCGAAATCGTCCCGTATATGCATGGCTGGAATTCGTATTATTCTAAAGAATTTTCTGAAATTTTGGATGCTGCCGAGAAATATAACATGATTTTGAACATTCACAGCTCCTGCGATGACGAAATGGATATAATGGTAAAGGAGCATCCCGACTTAGTAATAGTAGCGGCTCACCCGGGAGAGATCACCACATTCAACCGTCATATGGAAAGAATGAAAATGAGCAAAAACTATTATCTCGATTTGTCGGGGACGGGGCTTTTCAGGCACGGTATGCTGCGACATGCCATAGACTTATTCGGACCCGAAAGATTTCTTTTCGGCTCTGACTATCCCACATGTAATCCCGGAATGTTCATTGGCGGAATTGAATACGATTTTAATTTGACAGATAAAGAAAAAGAGCAGATCTTTTCGAAAAATGCAAAAAGATTGCTCAATTTAAAATAAAGAGGTTATAAATGGAAATCAGATATTACAAGTTAAACAAATTGTTGAAAGAGAGAAAAACAAGCTTGAACAAATTGCAAAAGGAGCTTGGTCTTTTACAAAGTGAGATAGAAAAGATTGCCACCAACAGACTTCTTCTTTCTGATACATATCTTATGATCTGCCAATATTTAAATTGCGATATCGGTGATATTATGGACATAATCAGTCTTGATGACGAAAAAGAGTCTTTTGTTGACTTAAACCTTATTACCAAGAATTCTTACAAGCCCAAGTTGAAATTCAATTAAAACCTCTCTCCCGAAAAAGCATCCTTATTTTCATTTCTGAATTTCAACGGTGACATTCCACTCGCCCTCTTGAATGACGTTGAAAAATAATTACTGTCATTAAAACCGCAAGCGTATGCTATTTCGCATACCGACATATCGGTGTTTATCAAATATTGATTTGCCTGTTTGATTCTCACTGAATTGAGATATTCTTTAAATCCAAAGCCTGTTACATTTTTAAAGAGCCTCGAAAAGCGACTCACGCTCATCGCACATCGCTTAGATATCTCCGTAAGCGTTATTTCTTCCGAATAGTTTTCGGTAATATATTTCATGGCATCATCTATGATTATATTTCCGTCCTTATGTACGTTTGCTTCTGTGTTAAGCTTGGAGCGCAAAACTATTGTAAACAATTCTGTAAGATAGCCTTTTGTCAATTCAAAAGAAAATGCATCCCTCGTCTTGCTTTCATTCTCTATTCTTTCCGATATCTGATTGATTTTTTCTATTTGTTCACCGCTCGCCTCAAAGACATTATAAGGAAACACGCGGTAAAGCTCAGGCAGAAGCGCAGAATTTATGTAATCGCTTGAAAAAAACAATTGCATCCTGTAAACATTTTTACAGTCATAATCTGTCTTGTGAGGAATCCCGCGAGGAATCAGAACCATACTGTTAGATCGCACATTCAGAATTTTATTATCTATAAAATATTGGCATTCACCGTCTATCATATAATATAATTCAAAAAAATTATGAAAATGACTTCTTGAGCGCCATTTTTCGACATTGTACTTCTCTTTTTCAAACTTGAAAACACTGACTTCCCTGCTCATCTTGCCTATTTCTTTCTTATAAATATTAATATCAATATAATTATACTACTTTTTGCAAAAAAGTCAAGATTTTTTCGATAAAATGCAATTTTTTAAAGGAATTTAATGATAAAAAATCTTATAATAAATATGTATATAAAAAATAATTTTTTGGGAGATTTTAGCTTATGAAAATCAATGAAGTAAAAAGTCCTGTTAAAAGAACCGAACGCGTTATCCAGTTTGGAGAAGGCGGTTTCCTTCGCGGATTTGTCGATTGGATTTTGCAGGCGGTAAACGAAAAGAGCGATTTCGACGGAAATGTTGTTGTTGTTCAGCCTATTGAAAAGGGTATGTGCGATATGCTTTCCGCACAGGATTGCCTCTATACTCACGTGATAAGAGGTGTTGAAGGCGTTGAATCACAGGTTATTGACGTTATTTCTCGTTGTGTTAAGCCTTATGAGGATTTTGATGCATATCTGAAGTTGGCAGAAAATCCCGATTTCAGATTTATTGTTTCCAACACAACAGAGTCCGGAATTGCTTTCAATGCTTCTGACCTTCCGACAGACACTCCCCCTTCATCCTTCCCTGCAAAAGTTACACTTCTTTTGAAAAGGCGTTTTGATCTTGGTCTTAAAGGCTTCATTTTCCTCCCCTGCGAGCTTATAGATAAGAACGGCACAACACTCAAAAACATAATTTTGCAGTATGCTGATCTTTGGAAATACGAAGAAGCATTCAAGACATGGGTAGAAAAAGAAAATATTTTCTGCAACACATTGGTTGACAGAATCAATACTGGTTATCCGAAGGATGAAAATCTTGAATTGGGATACGAAGACAATATGCTTAATACATCCGAGTATTTCCACCTCTGGGTAATTGAAGGTCCTCAGGAAATTCTTAAGGAAGTTCCCTTTGACAAGGTTAACCTTAACATTATCGTTACAGATTGCCTTGATATGTACCGCACGAGAAAGGTTCGCATCTTGAACGGCGCACACACCTCTCTTGTCCCCTACGCTTTGCTTGAAGGATATGATACAGTCAAGAGCTGCATCGACAGCGAGCTTACTCTCACACATATCAAGAAATGTGTTTATGAAGAAATTATTCCTACCCTGGACCTTCCCAAAGAGGAGCTGATTGCTTATGCCGACAATGTAATTGAGCGTTTCGCTAATCCTTATATCAAGCATTACCTTTCTTCCATTGCACTCAACTCCGTAAGTAAATTCAAGGTAAGAGTTCTTCCCTCCATTCTTGAATACATAAAGAGATATCAGAAGATGCCCGAAACACTTTTGTTCTCTTTTGCAAAGCTCATAGAGTTCTATAAGACAGACATGGTTAATGACTCTCCCGATGTTGCTGAGTTTATGAAGAATTCCACAACTAAAGAAATTTTGGCAAATACAGCTCTTTGGGATCAGGACCTTTCATTCTTGTATAGTGAGATAGTGAAATATGAAAATAAATAAGTTAGATAATGTAGATATCAATTTGCAGGACGGTCATAAGTACGCCATAAGAGATATAAAAGCAGGCGAGAATATTATAAAATACGGCTGTCCCATAGGTCATGCCACCTGTGATATAAAAGCAGGCGAGCATGTACATACTCATAATGTAAAAACAAACCTGAGCGGAAATCTTACTTATGAATACAAGCCCGAATTTAATGACGTAGAGCTTCGCGAATGTGACAAAACATTCATGGGATACGTAAGAGAAAACGGTGATGTAGGAATAAGAAACGAGATATGGATAGTTAATACTGTCGGCTGTGTAAACAAGGTTGCCGAAAAGTTGGCTGCCTTGACAGGCGCAAAGCACTTCCCTCATCCCTTCGGTTGCTCGCAGCTCGGAGACGATCAGCTCTTGACACAGAAGATACTCAGAGGTATGGTCAACCATCCTAACGCGGCAGGTGTGCTTGTCCTCGGACTTGGTTGCGAAAACAATAACATTCCCCTTTTCAAAACTATCTTAGGCGAGTACAACGAAAAGCGTGTTAAGTTTTTGAACACACAGGATTTTGACGATGATATTGCCGAAGGCGTTCGCTTGATAAACGAGCTGAAGGAATATGCCGACACTTTCAAGCGTGTTCCCCTCCCTATATCCAAGCTCAAGCTCGGACTTAAGTGCGGAGGAAGCGACGGATACAGCGGAATTACCGCCAATCCTCTTGTTGGCAGACTTTCCGATCTCCTTATCTCTTACGGCGGCAGCTGTGTACTTACCGAGGTTCCCGAAATGTTCGGCGCAGAGCATCTTCTTATGCAGAGATGCATAAACCGAGATGTTTTTGACAAGACGGTCAGCCTCATCAACGATTTCAAGGATTATTACACAAGACACAATCAGGTAATATATGAAAACCCCTCCCCCGGAAACAAGGCGGGCGGTATCACAACATTGGAAGAAAAGTCTCTCGGTTGTGTACAGAAGGGCGGCTTATCCCCCGTTGTTGATGTTCTTGATTACGGTGATATTCTTTCAAAGAACGGTTTGTCCTTGCTTAACGGTCCAGGAAACGATATCGTTGCAATAACAAATCTTATGGCGGCAGGTGTACATATGATCTTGTTCACAACAGGAAGAGGAACCCCTGTAGGCGGCGCTGTTCCTACTGTAAAGATCGCTACCAACCACTCTCTCGCAGAAAGAAAGCAGGCATGGATCGACTTCGATGCTTCTCCTATGCTTGAAGACAAGGATCCGACAGGCGACCTCTTAGAATACATCATTGAAGTCGCAAACGGAAAACAGACACGAAATGAAGAAAACGGTTATTCCGAAATTTCCATATTCAAGGACGGCGTAACTCTTTAAGCTTCAGTAAATATTTTAAAGGACTGCACAAAAATTCTGTGCAGTCCTTTTTGACTTATATTAAAAACTTAATTACTCGATGCTTTTATAAATTTCTCTTATTGCGTAATAGGCTAACTTGGGGTGACGGTATTCATCAAGAATTCCCTTATTGTTAAAGCCTCTTGCTTTTGCTAAATCCATGTCGGAAGGAGAGTTACAGAACTGCCAGACAAGAGTGCCGCATACGCCTTCTGTCGCTATCGAGTCATTTATTACCTCAGTAAGCATGCGTGTCTGGTAATCGGTAGACCATTTTTCTCCATTCAAGCTGCTGTATTCATGGAGAGCGGGGCAACCGAATTCGGACATAATCACAGGCTTGTCTGCACAGTTTTTGCTTTCAAGCACATTGTGAACATTGGCGAACCACGCCTTCCAATCTTCAATAGCATCACCGTACCAACCTAAATATGCATTTATGCAGACAACATCTGTAAGCTCAAGGCAAATATCCTTCAAAAATCTGTTTGTAGTAAAGTTGATAAGCCTCGTCTTATCCTTGGACTCAACAAAAGCACGTATTTTCTTTGTAAGCTCGTACCCGTCTTCGGTGTTAGTCGATATCTCATTATGCAAGCCCCAAATGACAATGCAGGGATGGTTATAATACTGATCTATCATTTCCTCATGCATTTTCTTAAGGCGTTCAAAGGTGAGAGGGTCTGTCAAGGATTCGTGTGTGCCCGACCCCCACATTGGGACCTCGCTCCAGAACAACATACCGTCGCGGTCAAGATAGTCTAAAAATCCGTGAGTGTTCGGATAATGCGAGCCTCTTACAGTATTGCAGCCAAGGTCTTTGATTATTTGGAAATCACGTCTGTTTACATTAAGCGGAACTGCGAAGCCCCACTCGGGATGCGCTTCGTGACGGTTTACGCCTTTTATGTAAATACTCTTTCCGTTAAGGAATATCTGATTGTTCTTTGCCTCTATTTTTCTGAAGCCTATCTTTTCGTAAACATCGTCATCATGTGTTGCGATTCTGAAATTATAAAGATTTCCCTTACCTATGTCCCAAAGCTTTATATTATCAAGCTCTATTCCGCCAATGATAATTTCCGCATCCTCTTTAAAAGAGGCTTTTTCGGTTTTGAGCAGCTTATCATCGCACCAGATTTCAATATCGGTAGTATATTCAATGCCAAAAGGATTAGCAAGCGAAAGCTCTACTGTTATGCTTGCTTTATCTAAATTTTCATTTAAAGTATATCTGACCTTATCTCCTTTTATAAAGGGCTTGTCAAACTCGGTAATTTCAACACTTCTTGTAATGCCGCCGTAATTATACCAGTCAACTATGCGCAAAGGAATAGTGTTCAAAGAGTTTGGTGTGTTATCTACACAAACAACTACGCTGTGTACACCTGCCGAGACATAAGTGCCAAAACTGAACTCAAGCCATGTTCCGTAATGTGAACCAAGATATTTTCCGTCAAGGTAAACATCGGCTTGTCCCGTAACAGACCCAAAGCTCAACTGCAAATATGTGTCGCTTGTTTCAAACTCCTTTTGATACCAAGCCTTACCAACATAACCGTAGTAACCGAGTTCTAAATTCCAGCAGGAAGGAACGTTTATGTAATTAAAATCTTCAGGAAAGCTCTCGTACCACTTCCCGTCTTTTCCTACACCGTCTTTATCAATGCAGAATTTCCATTCACCGTTCAAGCTGAATGTTCTTCTTTTGCTATGTTCTCTAAAAATGTGTTCCATAGTTTCCTCTTCCTTTATTTGTTGTTAGTATTAATTATTCTTCTAACCCTAAAAACTTCTGCGCATTCTTGTAGGTAATTTTATCGTATACCTCCTGAGATATGCGGCCTGTATCTCTCCACTCGTTCAGAAGTCCGATAATTCTTACCGGCATTGTAGGAGACGTAATATCTGTTCCGAAAAACATTCTATCCGCAAACTCTGTTAAAAATTTTGCGCCAAAATCGGGATCACGCTGAAGCATAGCACAAGGGGTGCCATCGGAAAGATCACCGTATAAATTGGGATATTTGCGCAACAGCTTAGGCATGACTCCCTCCTCTTTGATAGGAGTTGTAGCCATTCTTCCGACCTGGCCGCCATGAATACGATAGAAATATCCCCGCTCTCCCACGGTTTCAAGTCTTGCGATTTCTGCCCAGAATACAGGTCCGTGTCCAAAAACTATAAGATTCGGAAATGTCATAAGCGTCAATTCCAAATACGGCAATCCGGGTTCGTCATAAACGCCGAAACCGCTTCCCAATCCCATAGAATTATCAATGGTAACAGACAATCCTACCTTTTCTGCATGATAAAAGAGGTTTTGGAGCTTGGGATCTCTCAGCTCCATATTCGGCATAACCTCGCCAAGCCCTTTACATCCTCGGTCTTTATAATATTGAAGCAAAGGAGTAAAATTAGTATCAGGAGCATTATAAAGCGCACGAGGGTCAACATTGCAAAAAGGAATCAAACGGTCGGGATATTTTTCAGCCATATCCAAAACATCTTCGTTAGTCTGCGGAAGATAGATCTCGGAGCTTACAATAGGTTGTACTACACCTTTAGCTATTCCCAATTCGTCATAGCGAGCAATCAATTCCTCGGCTGAACAAAAATTGCAAACGAACTTCTGCGGATAGCGATATGCGTGAGCATGAATGTCAATAAACATAAAATTCTCCTTATAAAATAAATTTTCCGCGCATTTCTCGGAAATTTTTCTTATTTTAACATAGGCAACATATTAAGAAAACATTTGCCGTGTAAAAAAGCTGTGAACTATTTACGAAAGCTCGCCTTCGTTTTTTTATCCAATACGACCAATGTTTCAACATGCCGCGTATTAGGAAACATATCATACGGAGTTATTGACGAAATGACATAGCCCTTACGTAAAAACACAGCCAAATCGCAGGCAAGGCTCTCGGGGTTACAGGAAAGGTAAACCAAGGTCTTTGGCGACGCTTTAGCTATGCTTGAGCAAACATCATTACCGAGTCCTCTCCTTGGAGGATCCACAAAGCAAAATGTGTTTTTATCGAAATTAATTTTTGGCAGAAGCTCTTTACAATCACCGCAATACAATTTTATTTTATCTTTCAAACCGTTTTCTTTAGCCAAAAATTCAGCATCCTTTACGGCATCCTTTACATATTCAATGCTTATTACATTTTTACCTGTTTTAGCAAAAAGCATTGAAGTTATTCCTATACCGCTATAAAGATCAATTACTGTTTCGCAATCGGATTTTTTTGCCATTTCGGCAACACGTGAATATATCTTCTCTGTAATAAATTCGTTGGTTTGAAAGAAGGACGAGGGGCTTAGTTTAAATTTAACACCAAGTATGCTTCCGCGTAAAAATTCGGGACCGTACAAATATGTAAAGTCATCAGAAAAAACTCTGTTAGACCTCTCTGTATTGTAATTTAAGTAAAGGCTGACATTTTTAAAAGAAGCACACAAGCTGTCATATAATTCTTTCAAAAAAGGAATGTCTTTTTCGTGCGAAACCAAGGTCAGCATTATAGCATCGCCTAATTTACGAGCCACCGCAAAACGCAACGTTCCGCTTTCTTTTTGCGGAATATAGGGGGATATTCTGTATGAATTCGCCCATTCGGTCAAAGCTTTGCTGAGAGTCGTATACCATTCTCCGTGCATAAGACACTCCCGTACCTCTATCACCTTATGTGTATCCTCATCCATGAATCCGACAACCGTCTTACCGTTTTTATACGCAAATGCCAGATGAAGCTTATTTCTGCAAGCAAACGGATTTGACGGTACACATTCATCAATATAGTTGACGCTCACATTTCTCAAATGCTTTTTAACCATTATTGTTTTTTCTTTGAGCTGTCTCTTGTATTGCATGTGCAATAAATTACATCCGCCGCACTCCGAATAGTATTTGCAAGGAGGCTCTTCTCTGTACTCGGAAGGTGAAATCACCTTTACGGTATCATATACAGTACCTATTCCGTTGATATAATTCTCTTTCGCATCAACCGTTTCATACGGCAAGGCACCTCTGACAATCCTCGGCTTGTCATTTATGAGAGTAATTCCAAAAAGATCTATATTCAGCTTGTCCACATCGAGCACCAGCTTTTTGCCCGAAGGTGTTTTGCTTGTGTTGCTCTTCTGCTTTGGATTATTCCTGTATTTGTTAGTGTTTTTATCTTTCATATATTCGCCTCACTGTAAAAAGAAGCTCATTGCATAGTTGATAAGCTGCTCTAAGTCATGCTCTTTTTTAAATCTGTGATCGGCACCTTTAACTTCTATCATATTTATTTCGAAGCGTTCTGCAAAAGCTCTTGCGTCCTCTATTGGCGCAAGCTCGTCTGATGTGCCGTGTATCATAAGATAATCACAAAATTCGTTTTTCTCAAAAATATCGAAAAGTCGGTTTTCGGTAAGCTCATCCCTGTATTCTCTGCTCACACGAAGCATACCATGGTCACTGCAATTTATATAGCCGTTTTTTTCTAATTCTTCAGCTTTTTCTTTAATTATATTCTGTAGTAAAACCTTTTCCATATCGATGGCAGAAGAACGGCAAACGGCTTTTGATATCAGTCTTTCCTTGTTTTCGGTCAAATACAAAAGAGTCGCATATGCGCCGAAGCTGGTCGCAAAAAAAGCTATATCCGCTTTAGGGTATTCGTTTTCTAAAAAAGAAACAACATCATCTATATCGGACATTACATTTTTTAAAAGGAAAGCATCCTTGGGCGCGTTACTTTCACCGTGACAGGGCAAATCCAATGCTATCATACCTTTATTAAATTCCAATAGCTTTTTGCACATTCTGCGTATTGCGCCTGTATTTTTATTTCCGCCAAAGCCGTGAATTGCAATAACTATTAAATCTGTGTTATCGGGAATTTCGCATATACAGGGAATTTCATACCCCGCTTTGCCTTTTATCGTTATTTCCATTATTTTTTTCATTCCTGTTCAAGTGTTAAATAATCAAATACGTGATATACATCTCCTGCGCCCATCACTATTACAAGATCGCCGTGCTTAGCATTTTTCGACACATATTCAGCGGCAGAACGAAAGTTTTCAAGATATATGGCTTTTTCTCCAATATCATCTGCAAGAGCTGAAGCACTAACACCAAATGAATTTATTTCTCTTGCCGCATATATGTCAAGAAGTATAACACCGTCAGCTTTACGAAGCGAATTTATAAATCCATCATAAAGCTCATATGTGCGGGAATAGGTGTGAGACTGGAATATGCACCAAACATTTCCGCTTCCGATAGCCTTGGCGCAGGAAAGTGTCGCTTCTATTTCTGTCGGGTGATGCGCGTAATCCTCGTAATAGCATACGCCATTCAATACGCCTTTTTTCTCCATTCTTCTCTTGGCGCCTTTAAAAGCCAGCAGTCCTCTTTTCAGGGATTCGAAATCAATTCCGCATTCATACGCGACAGCCGAAGCAGCCAATGCATTTGCAATATTATGTTCTCCTAATGCGGAAAGCTTTATTCTGCCTTGGTTTATTCCTTTGAAATATAAGTCGAACGAAGGGTGACCGTTATCATAAGCTATGCTATCCGCATAAAAATCTGCGTGTGCATCTTTTAGCGAGAATCTTATTTTTTCACCTGCAAAGGTCTCCGCAACCTCTGTTACATTTTTATCATCTGCATTTAAAACAACTGTTTTGTTTCCCGAAATATTTAAATATTTTTTGAAAGAGGTCTTTACCGCATCAAGATCTTTAAAATAATCGGTATGGTCAAGCTCTATATTTAATATTACTTCCATTGTAGGATAGAATGACAAAAACGAGTCCTTGTATTCACAGGCTTCAAATACAAACCAATCTTTTCCGCCGTCTTTATAACATCCGTTGATAGACGGAAGCTCTGCTCCCAAGACAATAGTAGGATCCTTTCCCGCTTGTAAAAATATTTCGGATATCATTGAAGAAACGGTGCTTTTTCCGTGCATTCCCGATATTCCTATACGGTTATTATAATTTGTCATTAAATATCCGAGAAAATCAGCTCTGGAAAAGCACGGAATGCCTTTTCTTTTTGCTTCCGCATATTCGGGATTATCTTCCGATATGGCAACAGTATAAACAATGGCATCATAGGAAATAATATTCTCAGGGAAATGATTATAATTTACGGTTATATTATGCTCTTCAAGCATTTTCGTGGTGTTAGTTGCAGTTCTGTCAGAACCGCCTACCAAAAAGCCGAGCTTCTGTGTCATAAGCGCTATGCATGACATACTTACTCCGCCTATTCCGATAAAATAAATGCTTTTTCTTCCTTTCAGTTCCTCGGATATCCGAGACAGTGTAAATTGAGTATTATATACAGGCAAAACTATCACCTCATCAAATAATTTTAATATTTTAACAAAAATACACAAAATTCATTATGTTAGTAGACATTTTTTTGTTCTATTAACAAAAAATTACTAAAAATTTTTGAATAATTGTAACATTTAACTACTATACTATAAAAAGGTATTAAAAGTTTACTTTTGATGAAAGGACAAGATTAATGCAGATTACCGATATCAAAATCAGAAAATTTTTTGACGAGGGCCCAATGAAGGCCGTTGTGTCGGTGACTTTTGATGATGCTTTAGCAGTACATGACATAAAAGTAATTTATGCACGCGAGAGATACTTCATAGTAATGCCCTCACGCAAAAACGCGGACGGCACATACCGTGACATCGTGCATCCCATTAATGCTCAGTTCAGAGCTGAGCTAGAAAGCGCTGTTATTGATGCCTATAACGTACAATTAGTTGCAGCTCAAGAAGCTGAAAAAGAAGAAGGCAGCGACGTAGCGCTTGTATAATTTATCCTACGGTAAATATTATACACATTTCCCCCGACAATGTCAAGTAAGTTTTTTGCTTACTGCATAGTCGGGGGTTGTGTTTTTACAGGCATTTCCAACGAAAGTATACATAAATCTTTTGCTTTCAGGAGAAAAAAATGAAAATATTGATGCTTACATCTTCATTCGATATCGGAGGTGCCGAAACACATATTTTGGAGCTTTCAAAGGTTCTCGAAGAAAAAGGACACACTGTATCCGTCGCTTCATCAGGCGGCGATTATGTAAAGAAGCTACAGGAATACGGAATTTCACATATTACACTTCCCTTAAACTCTAAAAATCCTGTTAAAATACTCTACTCATACAATTCACTTAAAAAATCAATACTTGAAAATGAATATGATGTAATTCATACACATGCAAGACTTCCCGCTCTTATAGGTCATATGTTAAGCAGAAGCACTTCTTTGCCTATGGTAAGCACAGCGCATTGGGTATTTTCGTTAAAGCAGCCTGCAAAAATGCTTACACATTGGGGGCAAAAAACTCTTGCTGTCAGTGCAGATATAAAAAATTATCTGATAGATAATTACAATATTTATCAGGATAATATAAAAGTCACTGTAAACGGAATTGACACAATTAATTTCAGAGCCAAAAAAGAAGCCTTTGTTCCTAACAAAATTATACACATAAGCCGCTTGGATGAGGGTCGCGCAAAAACCGCTTTTGCTCTTATCTCTATTGCGCCTGCCCTGACACAAAAATACAAGAATTTGAAAATAGAAATCATCGGGGGTGGAGATTGCGAAGAAAAAGCAAGGCAGAAGGCAACGGAAGCAAACAAAGCTTGCGGATATGATGCCATAAAGCTACTTGGAAAAAGAACAGATGTTGACACTTTACTTTCAAACGAAAAATGCGTTTTTGTGGGAGTATCGAGAGCGGCGCTTGAGGCAATGGCTTGCGAGTATCCCGTGATCCTCTCAGGCGACGAGGGATATGAAGGAATTTTTGATGCCGATCATGCACAAAAAAGCATCAGGTCTAATTTTTGTTGCAGAGGCACTGAAAGGCTAAACGAAAAAACGCTGAAAAAAGATATCGAATATCTATTTGATAACGAGAGACTTGCCATTTCTCTCGGGAAAAAGAATCGCGCGTTTATCGAAAAAAACTACTCGCTTAACAGAATGGCAGAGGATGCTCTGTCTGTTTATAAGAGTGTCTTAAAATTCAAGTCTTCACCTAAAGTCATTATATGCGGCTATTACGGATATGGTAATATTGGCGATGAAGCCACGTTAGAAGAAACAGTAAAAGAGCTGCAGAGAGAAAAAATAAGTGATATAACCGTACTCTCGAAAAATCCGAAAGTAACTTCAAAAAAATCAGGGATCAGGGCTATATACAGATATAATTTCGCAAAAATAACCCGCGCTATGAAAGAATGTGATATTTTCATGCTCGGCGGCGGAAACCTTCTTCAGAACCAGACAAGCAACCGTTCTCTTTTGTACTACGGAAACTTGTTAAAGCTCGCAAAAAAGAAAAATGCTAAATGTTACTGTTATTCCTGCGGAATAGGAGAGCTGCACGGAGAAAAATGGACTTCATTTGTAAAAAAAGTTCTTATGTGTTGCGAAACAGTTATTGTGAGGACCGAAAATGACGCTAAAGCGATATACGAATTATCAAAGGATATCCCTGTAAAAGCTTCATGCGACATTGTATTTCTGAAAGAGCAAAATGAACAGGATTACCTGGAACCGAAATTTTCACATTTGAAAGGCAAAAGATATGCGCTTTTTGCATTAAGAGAACCGAGGAGCAAGAGAAAAGAGTTTATATATAATTTTTCATCAGCGGTAAAACTGCTTTATGACAAAGAAAATATTTTTCCGGTTTTTATACCAATGCATGAAAAAAAAGATAAAAAAATAGCAAGAGACGTAATTAAAGCCGCAAAATGCGGAAATATAGAAAATCTTTCTTCGGCAACCGAAATTATATATTTATTAAGAAATTCCGAATTTGCTTGCGGAATGAGAATGCATTTTATGATACTTTCATTAATAGCAGAAACACCTTTTATCTCTGTTGCCTATGACACAAAATGCTCTCATGTTTATAGAGAATTATTTAAATATAAAAAAAGCGACATTTTTTTCGAAGAAATATCAGAGCTTGATTTTGAAGATGCTTTTTCATCAATTTTAAATAAAAAAACCGAAAAAACCACTGATACTGAAAGCTTTTGCGAATATATGCAAAAAGAGAGAGGTAAATTTCTTTTTACACTTGAAAAAGAAGAATAAATATGTTATACTGTTTTCAACCGATTATATTATAAGATTTGAGGAAAAAACAGTATGAAAATATGTGTTTTCGGAGCTTCCAGCGACAATATAGATGCTTCTTATTTTGATGCCGTTGAAGACTTGGGAAGAAAATTAGCCAAAAACTCTCACACCGTTGTATTCGGAGGCGGAGCGCACGGACTTATGGGGGCGGTCGCAAGAGGTGCCGCCGAAAAAAACGGAAAAATTATAGGTATCGCGCCTTCCTTTTTTGACGTAGGAGATATTCTCTACAAGGACAGCGGCGAGCTCATTTTTACGGAAACAATGGCAGAGCGCAAAAAAATGATGGAGGACATCTCCGATGCATTCATAGCTGTGCCTGGCGGAGTCGGAACCTTTGAAGAGTTCTTTGAGGTCCTCACTTTAAAACAGCTTCAAAAGCACAACAAGCCTCTTGTTATTTTTAATGTAAACCGTTATTATGACAAGCTTGAAGAGCTACTTGAAGAAATTGTAAAAGCAGGATTTATGAAGCGGGAATGTAAATCTGTATATAAGATTTGTAATTCTGCCGAAGAATTAATTGCGTATATTGAAGGCTACAATGAAACTTTAGAGAATGTGAAGAAATACTGATGAAATCATTAACCGGAATAGATCAAGAAGCCGAGCTTGAAAGGCTCGGTATTACATATGATAAAGAAGAATATCCTTTAAACAGCAGAATAACATTTTTTTATTCGCTTTTTTGGTCTCTCGCTTTTCTTATCGCTTCGCCGATTGCCGCAATACTTAGCGGCGAAAAACTGGATATTTTCCGTAATCTTTTTGTTATACTCACTTCCCCTTCGCTTCTTATTACGGATTATTTCAACATAGGCGGTTTTGGAAGC
>SVQV01000020.1 GCA_015065175.1 Oscillospiraceae bacterium
AGAGAATACGTCCTCTACAGGCATAAGGAAGGGGCTGTCTTCATTTCTTGCGGGAGTAGGAATGTACTCATCAACTGCCTTCATAAGCTCAAGGATAGGAGCATATGCGGGGTTGTCAAGGCTTGTGTCTGCACACTCAAGAGCCTCACGAGCAGAACCTCTGATGATAGGAGTATCATCTCCGGGGAATTCGTACTCGCTGAGAAGGTCGCGAACTTCCATTTCAACGAGGTCAAGAAGCTCCTCGTCATCAACGATATCGCACTTGTTAAGGAATACAACGATTGCGGGAACGCCAACCTGACGAGCAAGAAGAACGTGTTCACGTGTCTGCTGAAGAGGTCCGTCTGTACCTGCGACAACGAGGATAGCACCGTCCATCTGAGCAGCACCTGTAATCATGTTCTTTACATAGTCTGCGTGACCGGGGCAGTCAACGTGTGCATAGTGGCGGTTGTCGGTCTCATACTCAACGTGACGAGTATTGATCGTGATACCTCTTGCTCTCTCTTCGGGAGCGTTGTCGATCTGATCGTAAGCGAGAAATTCTACGCTACCCTGCTGCAAGGAAAGTGTCTTTGTGATAGCAGCAGTAAGAGTTGTCTTACCGTGGTCAACGTGACCGATTGTACCGATATTAACATGGGGTTTGGTTCTTTCAAATTTAGCCTTTGCCATTTTAAATATCCTCCTAATAAATAAATATTTTTATTTTTTAATTTAATTTAATTTAATTTAATTTAATTATTTTGCGCGAACCTTAATTATCTCTTCCTGGATAGACTTAGGTACTTCCTGGAAGTGACTGGGTTCCATTGAATATACACCGCGTCCCTGTGTTCTGGAACGGAGTGCTGTAGCATAACCGAACATTTCGGAAAGCGGAACAGCAGAGTGAATCTGCTGAGCGCCCGCAACGGGTTCCATGCTTTCGATAGAACCGCGGCGAGAGTTCAAGTCACCGATTACATCACCCATATAATCATCGGGAGTTGTAACAACGACCTTCATGATAGGCTCTGTAAGAACGGGATCTGCCTTTCTCATAGCATCCTTGAATGCCATAGAACCTGCGATCTTGAACGCCATTTCAGACGAGTCAACCTCATGGTAAGAACCGTCATAAAGCGTAACCTTAACGTCAACTACGTTATAGCCTGCAAGTACACCTGCCTGCATAGCGCCCTGGATACCTGCGTCAACAGCGGGAATGTATTCCTTGGGAATAGCACCGCCTGTAACGGCATTAATAAATTCATAGCCCTTGCCGGGTTCGTTAGGCTCAAGCTTGATCTTAACGTGACCGTACTGACCTTTACCGCCGCTCTGACGGGCATATTTTGTATCCTGCTCAACGGCTTTGCGAATGGTTTCCTTGTAAGCAACCTGAGGATTACCGATGTTTGCTTCTACCTTGAATTCACGGAGAAGTCTGTCAACGATAATTTCGAGGTGAAGCTCACCCATACCTGCAATAATTGTCTGACCTGTTTCATCATCCGTATAGGTTCTGAAGGTCGGGTCTTCCTCAGCGAGCTTAGCGAGAGCGATACCCATCTTTTCCTGACCTGCTTTGGTCTTAGGCTCGATAGCAACACGGATAACAGGCTCGGGGAATACCATAGACTCCAATATAATGGGGTACTTTTCATCACAGAAGGTATCTCCTGTTGTGGTATTCTTTACACCGACAGCGGCTGCAATATCACCTGAATAGCAGCAATCGATATCCGAACGGTCATTAGCGTGCATCTGAAGGATACGTCCGAAACGCTCGTCCTTGTCCTTGGTAGAGTTATAAACAGGACTTCCCTTTTCGATATAACCGGAATAAACTCTGAAGAAGCAGAGCTTTCCTACGAAGGGGTCTGTCATAATCTTGAACGCAAGTGCGGAGAAAGGAGCTTCATCTGATGCGATACGCTCGTCCTCCTCACCGGTCTTGGGGTTAATACCCTTAATTGCGGGAATGTCAAGAGGAGAAGGCATGTAATCGATAACTGCGTCAAGCAGTTTCTGAACACCCTTGTTCTTGTAAGAGGTTCCGCATACTACGGGAACGATCTTATTTTCGATCGTTGCTTTACGGAGAGCGGCTTTAAGCTCATCTACAGAGATTTCGTCTCCGTTGCAATATTTTTCGAAAAGATCCTCATCTGTCTCGGCAATAGACTCGATCATATTAGCATGATACTCTTCAGCCAATTCCTGCATATCCTCCGGAATAGGCTCAACTCTCATATCCTTACCCATATCATCGTAGTATACGTCAGCCTCCATCTTCATAAGGTCAACAATTCCGCGGAATGTGTTTTCCTTACCGATAGGAAGCTCAATTGCTACGGCATTGGTATGAAGTCTTTCCTTCATCATCTTGATTACACGGTAAAAATCGGCACCTGTAATGTCCATCTTATTTACATATGCCATTCTCGGTACTTTGTACTCGTCAGCCTGACGCCATACGGTCTCAGTCTGGGGCTCAACGCCTCCCTTAGCACAGAATACTGTTACGGCACCGTCGAGGACACGAAGTGATCTTTCTACCTCTACGGTAAAGTCAACGTGGCCGGGGGTATCAATGATATTGATACGATTTTCCTTCCAATAGCACGTTGTAGCAGCGGAAGTAATTGTGATACCTCTCTCCTGCTCCTGTGCCATCCAGTCCATCGTCGCAGAACCTTCATGGGTCTCACCTATACGGTGAGTCTTACCGGTATAAAACAAGATACGCTCTGTTGTTGTGGTTTTACCGGCATCGATGTGAGCCATGATACCGATATTACGAGTATTTTTAAGAGAATACTCTCTTGCCATATTTTTTTCTCCTTTCTTGTTTTATCCGATAAATTAGAACTTATAATGTGCGAATGCTCTGTTCGCTTCAGCCATACGGTGTGTTTCTTCTTTCTTCTTGAAAGCTCCACCCATACCTGCCTTAGCGTCAAGAATCTCACCTGCAAGTCTTTCAGCCATCGTCTTTTCACCGCGTGTTCTTGCGAACAACGTGATCCAACGGAGACCGAGAGTCTGGCGACGTTCAGCACGAACTTCCATAGGTACCTGGTAGTTTGAACCACCGATACGGCGTGCTTTAACTTCCAATACAGGCATTACATTCTCAAGAGCTTCTGTAAATACTTCCAGAGGATTCTGACCTACTTTTGCTTCTACTGCTGCAAATGCGTCGTATACAATCTTCTGGGCAACACCCTTCTTACCGTCATACATGATATTATTGATAAGCTTTGTTACGAGCTTGGAATTGTACAACGGATCCGGCAATACATCTCTTTTGGAAATCTGACCTCTTCTAGGCACTGTACTTCCCTCCTTCATTAAAAATATGATATCATAGGTACTCGAAAGCTAACTTTCGCAAGTGCTCGTCAGCGCAGTTCATAAATATAAACATTTATAATCACAGCACAAATATGACGGCAAATGCTTACCTCTCATTAAATATTAGATAAGAGTGGTAGCTTAGTTCTTAGGACGCTTTGCTCCATACTTGGAACGTCCCTGCTTACGGTTTGCAACACCCTGTGCGTCAAGTGTACCACGAATAATGTGATAACGGCAACCAGGCAAGTCACGAACACGTCCGCCTCTGATAAGGACAACCGAGTGTTCCTGCAAGTTATGACCGATACCGGGAATATAAGTCGTAGCTTCAAGACCATTTGTAAGTCTTACTCTGGCAATCTTACGAAGCGCGGAGTTAGGCTTCTTCGGGCTGGTTGTAGTAACCTTTGTGCATACGCCTCTCTTCTGGGGAGCACTCTGATCAGTCGCTGTCTTAGTCAAGCTGTTGAAGCCCTTCTGAAGAACAGGAGCCTTAGACTTGTAATCAAGTTTAGAACGACCGTTTTTAACGAGCTGATTAAAGGTTGGCATGTTTTTCCTCCTTTTCTGCAATTATAATGTTTATATACAAACGCACCGACAGATGCGAGTATAACATGTCTATCCTACAAGAAAGCATAGCTATCCCGTAGAAATACATCTTATTATACCATTATTGCAATAGCTTTGTCAATAGTTTTTTTGAATTATCTTATTAGATTTTTTTCTTTTTTTGATTTTTTATGCAAAAAATGTGATTTTTATTTTATTTTTACAAAAAAACAGAGTAAAAAAAGGAAAACAATCTCTTCCGCACACATGTGACGGAAGAGATTGTTATATGAAGAAGCGACCGTCTTTGCAGTCCCAAAGAGCGAGTCTTATTCGGCAGCTTCAATATCTGCGCCGACTAAAACTTCTTCTGCTTTTTCCTCGATTATATCATACTTATCCTCTTCTACAGGTACAACGTCAATGTTCTGATAGTTTTCAAGACCTGTACCCGCAGGGATAAGCTTACCGATAATAACGTTTTCCTTCAAGCCGAGCAGGTGGTCGACCTTACCCTTGATAGCAGCTTCTGTGAGGACCTTGGTGGTCTCCTGGAAGGAAGCGGCGGAGAGGAAGGACTCGGTAAGAAGTGCCGCCTTGGTGATACCGAGAAGAACAGGAGCGTACTCTGCCACGCGAACAGTTCTCTCGCCCGCATCTATTCTTGCCTGGATAATATCGTTTTCGCTTCTCAGCTCGGCGATATCAACAGTTGTTCCCTCAAGAAGGTTGGTGTCACCCGGGTCGGTAACCTTAACCTTACGAGTCATCTGACGCGCGATAACCTCTATATGCTTATCGTTGATCTCAACATCCTCGTTTCTGTAAACCTTCTGAACCTCACGAATAATGTAATCGTAAGCGGCTTCAAGACCGTTAGTGTTAAGAACATCGGTCGGTGAGAGGTAACCCTCTGTCAGCGCCTGACCTCTGAACACCTGAGCGCCCTCTTCAATGATGATACGCATACCGAAGGGTATTTCGTATATAGGCTCCTCTTCCGGTGCAAAGTTAGGATTGGAAACTCTTATCTTGTTTATCTTGTTTTCGCTGATGATGTGAGCTGTACCGTCAATTTCGGTAATAACAGCTGTTTTCTTAGGTCTGCGTGCTTCGAAAAGTTCTTCAATTCTCGGCAAACCTTGGGTAATATCGGAGCCTGCAATACCGCCTGTATGGAAGGTACGCATCGTAAGCTGTGTACCCGGCTCACCTATGGACTGTGCCGCGATAACACCGACAGCTTCGCCGACACTGACAAGCTTACCTGATGCGAGGTCAGCACCGTAGCAATGAGCACAAATACCTCTCTTTGCACGGCATCTGAGGATAGTTCTTACCTCAACCTGCTCGACACCTGCCTTTTCGATTGCACCTGCCATATCCTCGGATATCATAGCACCCGCAGGAACCATAACCTCGCCTGTTGTGGGATTTACTACATCCTCAACGGCAAATCTTCCCGCAATTCTCTCCTTCAAGGTTTCAAGAACATTGGGGCCGTTCATTATCTTGCTTACAACGATACCTTCCTTTACGCCACAGTCATCCTCGTGAACAATAACCTCCTGGGAAACATCAACGAGACGGCGTGTAAGGTAACCTGAATCGGCTGTTCTGAGCGCTGTATCCGACAAGCTCTTACGTGAACCCTTAGCACCGATAAAGTACTCGAGCATTGTAAGACCTTCACGGAAGTTAGACTTGATAGGAATTTCGATAGTCTTACCGTTTGTCGCAAACATAAGTCCGCGCATACCCGCAAGCTGTCTCATCTGCTTGATGCTTCCTCGGGCACCTGACGTACAGATCATATTTATAGAATTGTACTTATCAAAGCCCTTGGTAAGACAGTCTGTCAATTTGTTTGTTGTATCTTCCCAGATTTTAATAGCATTATTGTAACGCTCATCATTGGAAAGCTCACCGTTAAGATAAAGCTCTGTAACGGCATCGACCTCTTCCTCCGCCTTGGCAAGCAAGGTCTTTTTCTCGGGAGGAATAGTCATATCGTAAACCGATATGGAAATAGAGCTCTTAGTGGAATACTTATA
Source organism: Oscillospiraceae bacterium (assembly GCA_015065175.1). Taxonomy (GTDB): domain Bacteria; phylum Bacillota; class Clostridia; order Oscillospirales; family CAG-272; genus UBA1740. The sequence goes on from SVQV01000020.1 coordinate 5,955, forward strand.
ACCCATCGCCTTGATTTCGTCAAGAACCGAAGCCGCCGTAGCAAAGCCTTCATTCTTGATGGCGCGGTCAACTATCTGTTTAAGCTCTTTGCTTGTTGTAACAAAGTCTACTTCAAGATCAAACATTTTTTCGGGATCGGTTCTGTCAACATATCCGAGATTCTGAGGAATCTTGCTGTTGAAGATCAATCTACCGAGTGTTGCGTTTATTATCTTGGATTTCTTTTCGCCGTTTATTTCCTTTTCAACTCTCACTCTGATAGGAGCATGCAAGCCCAGCTCATTGTTCTCGTATGCCATCATAGCCTCGTCAAAGTTGCGGAAGCACTTGCCCGCGCCTCTTTCATCCTCGCGCAAGAGTGTAAGGTAATAGGAACCAAGCACCATGTCCTGAGAAGGCGTTGTAACGGCTTTACCGTTCATAGGCTTCAAAAGGTTGTTGGCTGAAAGCATAAGGAATCTTGCTTCTGCCTGAGCCTCAGCCGAAAGCGGAACGTGAACAGGCATCTGGTCACCGTCAAAGTCCGCGTTGAACGCCGAGCATACAAGAGGATGAAGCTTTATTGCTCTTCCCTCTACAAGAACAGGCTCGAACGCCTGAATGGAAAGACGGTGAAGCGTAGGCGCACGGTTAAGAAGAACGGGATGCTCACGGATAACGTATTCAAGAGCGTCCCAAACCTCGGGAACTATCTTGTCTACCTTTTTCTTCGCTTCTTTTATTCCGCTTGCCTTCTGTGTCTCTATGAGGCGCTTCATAACGAAGGGTCTGAAAAGCTCAAGCGCCATTTCCTTAGGAAGACCGCACTGGAATATCTTAAGGTCAGGACCTACGACGATAACCGAACGTCCGGAATAGTCGACACGCTTACCGAGAAGGTTCTGTCTGAAGCGTCCCTGCTTACCTCTGAGCATCTCGGAAAGAGACTTGAGGTTTCTGTTGCTCGCACCGGTAACGGGCTTTCCGTGACGGCCGTTGTCTATAAGGGCATCGACGAACTCCTGAAGCATACGCTTCTCGTTACGTATGATTATTTCGGGAGATTCAAGCTCTATCATCTTCTTAAGACGGTTGTTTCTGTTTATAACACGTCTGTAAAGCTCATTCAAATCGGAAGCCGCAAAGCGTCCGCCGTCAAGCTGTACCATAGGGCGGATATCAGGCGGGATAACAGGGATAGTATCCAAGATCATCCATTCGGGACGGTTGCCCGATCTTCTGAACGCTTCAACCACCTCAAGACGCTTGATAACTTTTATCTTTTTCTGTCCGCTTGAGGACAAAAGCTCTTCTTTAAGTTCTTTTTCAAGAGCTTCGACGTCTATTTCAGCAAGAAGCTCCTTTATTGCCTCGGCGCCCATACCTACTCTGAAGTCATTCTCATATTTTTCATAGTAGCTTCTGTATTCCTGCTCACTGAGAAGCTGCTTCTTCTGAAGCGGAGTTTCGCCGGGATCAAGGACTATATAGCTTGCAAAATAAAGAACTCTTTCAAGAGACTTGGGAGAAATATCGAGAACCAAGCCCATTCTTGAGGGAATGGCTCTGAAATACCAGATGTGCGAAACAGGAGCCGCAAGCTCAATGTGTCCCATTCTTTCGCGGCGTACCTTTTTGCTCGTAACCTCAACGCCGCAGCGCTCGCAGACTTTACCCTTGTAGCGACGGCCTCTCTTGTACTTTCCGCACATACATTCAAAATCTTTTGTGGGGCCGAATATATTTTCGCAGAACAAGCCGCCCCTCTCAGCCTTAAGTGTTCTGTAGTTTATTGTCTCGGCTTTTGTTACCTCTCCGTGAGACCAGCTTCTTATCATTTCAGGAGAAGCCAAACCGATTTTTATGGAATCAAATTTTCTGTCCATATTTTATATCAAGCCGTATATTAACGGCAATCCCCTCTCATAAATTTATTGTTAATGAGTGAAGTTTGCAATCAGAAGATATCGTCGCTTTCCTCATCATCTGCTACATCTTCAAAAGCTTCGTCAAATTCATCTGTGAATTCATCGCTGAAGAATTCCTCCGCATCTTCCTCGGCGGTTTCCATATCGGCTATATCCTCATCGGAAACTTCACCGCCGGAAAGGTCTTCGATTTCTTCAATTGCGGGAAGCTCAGGTCCGTCATCATCGTCAACAAGCTGAGAAAGCTCTATTTCCTCACCCTTGTCGTCAAGTACACGGATATCGAGAGCCAAGGACTGCAATTCCTTAACCAAAACCTTGAAGGATTCGGGAATACCCGGTGTAGGAATGTTCTGTCCCTTTACGATAGCTTCATATGTCTTAACACGTCCTGTGACATCGTCACTCTTAACGGTAAGAATTTCCTGAAGTGTGTAAGCGGCGCCGTATGCTTCCAATGCCCAAACCTCCATCTCTCCGAAACGCTGTCCTCCGAACTGCGCTTTACCGCCGAGAGGCTGCTGTGTAACAAGAGAGTACGGACCGTTTGAACGGGCATGAATTTTATCATCTACCAAGTGATGAAGCTTGAGGTAATACATTATTCCGACAGTAACGGGGTTGTCGAAGGGGTCACCTGTTCTGCCGTCGTAAAGTGTCATCTTACCGTCAATAACCTTTACGTTCTTTTCCTTGCGCAATTCAGCAAGCTTCTCTTCACTCTGCTCTATTTCGGCATCAACTCTCTGGAGGTCAATATTGCCGTTTTCGTCGGTAACCTCAATAAAGAGTGCTTTACCCTTCACGTTCTCGCCTTCGCGGATGTCACGGGCATAGCCTGCCTCACGCAAGCATTCTATAATATCCTTCTCATTTGCTCCGTCGAATACGGGAGTCATTATCTTCATACCGAGCTTTTTAGCAGCCAAGCCGAGATGAACCTCGAGAACCTGACCTATATTCATTCGTGAAGGAACGCCCAGAGGGTTAAGCACGATATCAAGAGGAGTACCGTCTGCAAGGAATGGCATATCTTCGGGAGGAAGTATTCTCGAAACGACACCCTTGTTACCGTGACGGCCTGCCATTTTGTCTCCGACAGAGATCTTTCTCTTCTGCGCGATATATACGCGTACTACTTTATTTACACCGGGAGCAAGGTCATCTGAGTTGGAGCGGTCAAAGACCTTAACGTCAACAACTATACCCGACTCACCGTGAGGCAAACGAAGCGAGGAGTCTCTTACTTCTCTTGCCTTCTCACCGAATATAGCACGGAGTAGTCTTTCCTCGGGAGTAAGCTCTGTTTCACCCTTAGGTGTTACCTTACCTACAAGGATATCGCCCGCACGCACTTCGGTACCTATCTTTACGATACCGTCTTCGTCCAAATCCTTTAAAGCATCATCACCGACATTGGGAACCTCTCGGGTAATCTCCTGCGGACCGAGCTTTGTATCTCTCGCTTCCACCGAATGCTCTTCGATATGAATTGAGGTATAGGTGTCCTCACGTACTAATTTTTCATTTAACAGAACGGCGTCCTCATAGTTATAGCCTTCCCATGTCATGAAGCCTATGAGTGCATTCTTACCGAGTGAGATCTCGCCGTTTGAGGTAGCGGGACCGTCGGCGATAACCTGACCGTCCTCTATCTGCTGGCCTGCCTTTACAACAGGACGCTGATTTACGCATGTTCCCTGGTTGGAGCGCTTGAACTTAATTAAGTGATATGTTTCCTTTTTGCCGCTGTTTGTGAGAATGGTAATGCTGTCGGAATCAACACGCTCAACAATACCGCCTTCCTTAGCGACAACCACCGTTCCCGAGTCAACTGCCGCTTTATATTCCATACCTGTAGCAACATAAGGAGAGTCGGTCATCATAAGCGGCACTGCCTGCTTCTGCATGTTTGAACCCATAAGCGCACGGGTATTGTCATCGTTTTCCAAGAAAGGAATCATTGCGGTAGCAACGGAGACGACCATCTTAGGAGAAGCATCCATATAATCTATCATCTTACGGTCAACTTCAATGATCTCGGACTTGTCACGCGCAATTACGCGCTTGTTTACAAAGCAACCGTTTTCATCGAGTTTCTCGTTAGCCTGCGCAACTATATAGCTATCCTCTATATCCGCGGTCATGTATTCAATTTCGTTAGTCACTCTTCCCGTTGCTTTATCTACCTTGCGGTAAGGAGCTTCAAGGAATCCGTAATCATTTATCTTCGCATAGGTCGCAAGATATGAAATAAGACCGATGTTAGGACCTTCGGGAGTCTCTATAGGACACATTCTTCCGTAATGAGTATAGTGAACGTCACGAACATCAAAGGAAGCACGGTCGCGGGAAAGACCGCCGGGACCGAGCGCAGAAAGACGGCGCTTGTGTGTAAGCTCAGCCAAGGGATTGTTCTGATCCATAAACTGAGAAAGAGGAGACGAACCGAAGAACTCGCGGATAGCGGTAGCTACGGGACGTGTATTTATAAGGGACTGAGGAGTCATATCCTCACTGTCGTGAACGGACATACGCTCCTTTATGTTTTTATCCATCTTGGACATACCGATACGCATCTGGTTCTGGAGAAGCTCACCTACGCAACGCAAGCGTCTGTTACCCAAATGGTCGATATCGTCAAAAGAACCTATGCCATGTGTAAGATTAAGCAAATAGTTGATAGACGAGAAGATATCGTCCTTTGTTATATGCTTGGGGCAAAGCTCTGCTATTCTTGCCTTTGCGAGCTTCTTTATCTCCTCGGCATCGCCGTTTGCTTCTGCCATAATATCGCAGAGAACGGAATATCTTACCTTTTCATTTATACCGCAATCCTTAAGGTCATAGCCGAGGACATACTGAGGCTCTATTGTGCCGTTTGCGAACACCTTGACCTCTGCTCCGTCTTCGCTTATTACATAGACCTCATTTACAGCGGAATGCTCTATCTGTTCAGCAAGATCACGAGAAATGACCTCACCCTCATCCGCGATAAGCTCACCTGTAAGCACGCTTACAACAGGGCGCGCGAGAACAAGACCTCTTATACGCTTCGCAAGCGCAAGCTTCTTATCGAACTTGTAGCGTCCGACGGGTGCTAAGTCATAGCGCTTGGGGTCAAAGAAGAGGTTATTTACCAAAAGCTGAGCGCTCTCAAGTATAGGAGGCTCGCCCGGACGAAGCTTTCTGTATATCTCTTTCAGAGCTTCCTCTGCAAGAGTGGTATGGTTCTCTTCAGCTTCTTTTGCGCACTCATCCTTTGAGAAGGTGGCGCGAAGCATCTCCTCATCGCCGAACATCTCAATAATATTATTGTCTGTCTCCTCTCCGAGAGCACGTATCAAAACAGTTATCGGGATCTTTCTTGTCTTATCTATCTTTACATAGAATACGTTGCTCGCATCTGTCTCATACTCGAGCCAAGCTCCTCTGTAGGGGATCACTGTATTCTTGTAGCTGTGATTACCCGACTTATCGACCTCGCATACATAGTAGATACCGGGAGAACGAACAAGCTGAGATACAATAACACGCTCCGCACCGTTAATAACGAAGGTTCCGTTATCGGTCATAAGCGGGAAGTTGCCCATATAGATATCAGACTGCTTGAGCTCGCCTGTTTCCTTGTTGGTCAATCTTACCGAGACCTTAAGCGGCGCTTCGTAGGTAGCGTCTCTGTCCTTGCACTCCTCAACCGAATATCTCGGATTTGAGTCGATAGAAAAGTCAACAAATTCAATTACAAGGTTTCCGGAATAATCGACAATAGGAGATACGTCTTTCAGTACCTCGAACATTCCTTCCTCCAAGAACCATTTAAATGACTTTTTCTGCACCTCAATAAGGTTTGGCATTTCCAAAGCTTCATCTATTTTGGAAAAACTCATTCTGACATTAGTGCCAAGCTTTTGGGGTTTTAGCATAGTAGAACCACTCCATTCAATCATATTTTCGGGATATTTACACGCCGCCCTCTGCCGAAGAAAAAAGCTCGATTTGATAAAGTTTACATAAAATTTTCAAATGTTTTACACAAAAGTTACCGCGTCAAATTTTGCGTTTTTTGCCTCGAGGCAATAGGACAAGCGATTATAATGCAATTTAGTATTGTATCACAATCTTTTCAATTTGTCAAGAGAAATTTTCTGATTTTTACAATATTTTGCAATTTTGCGAAAAAAATCTATAAAAAAGCCTGTTTTTTCAGTTTTTTCATATAATAATTCAAAAAAACAACCGAGGCAAAAAATTCAAATTGCCTCGGCAAAAAATTTATAAATTATTATTATCACATAAAGAGACACAAAATCAGCGGCAAGAAAATTGCGGGAATCAGATTGGCAGTACGTATTTTTGTAACTCCGAGCATATTAAGCCCTATAGCTATAATTATAAGGGAGCCGACACAGGATATTTCATTGAGCATAGCATCGGGCAAGTCCGACAGAAAGAGGAGCGCCAGCACCGATATTGAGCCTTGATACAGAAGCAGGGAGAGGGATGAAAATGCGCATCCTATTCCAAGCGTGGTTGCCATAATAAAGCAGGAAATAGTATCTATTACAGTCTTCGCAAGAAGGGTATCGGGATCTCCCATGGCGTCCTCTATTGCGCCAACTATTGCCATAGAGCCGACACAGAAAAGGAGTGTGCAGTTGACAAAGCCCTCCGCGACAGAGCCCTGCCCGTCCGACACCTTGACCTTTGACTGAATGAAATTTCCCAATCGGTTTACGTGTTTCTCTATATCTATAAGCTCACCTATAAATGCGCCGACGCCGAGAGAAATTATGGCAATAAGGATATTCTCTCCGTCAAGCGCACCCGAAATTCCTATAAACATAACGCAAAGCGCCATACCGTGCAGCACAGTAGAGGTTATTCTCTCGGGTATTCCCTTTTTCAAGAGCGTTCCCAGAATTCCCGCTATTGCGACGCAAACAGTATTTGCTAACGTACCAAGCATAAACATATAAAAGTCCTCCGCTACAGCCGAACAGTATTCAGCAAGAAAAAATAACGGATATTATTATAGCACACACAGGAATTTTTTTCAAGAGGCTTTTTTATTTTTTCTAATGAAGCAATTTGTTTTTCAGAATTTCGCAAATACGGGATGAAGCGTTTCCGTCACCGTATGAATATGCGGAGCTTTTCATTCTTTCATATTCCGCTTTATCAGTCAGTATTCTTTTTGCATGATTATAAACAGAGGCGGTGTCCGTTCCTGCCAAACGAATTATACCTTTTTTACAGCCCTCGGTCCTTTCGGTCCTGTCCCGCATTATCAGCATAGGTATTCCGAGAGTCGATGCCTCCTCCTGCACTCCGCCGCTGTCACTCATTACGAGATATGAGCGAGAAAGAAGGTTGTGGAAGTCGAAAAGCGGCAAAGGCTCCGAAAGTATTATATTTTCTATTCCCGAAAGCAGAGGAACTATGACCGAGCGCACGGCGGGATTAGGATGCATAGGACATATGATACGTGTGTCGGAAAACTCCTCCGCTATACGCTTGACTGCATTACAGATATTTATCATCGGCATGCCTATATTCTCCCTTCTGTGAGAGGTGAAAAGAACGAGCCGTTTTCCTTCCTCCAGCAAATCGCTTTTATAGCTGTCGGTTACGGTATATTTCAGAGCATCGGTTACTGTGTTTCCAACACAAAAAATACCGTTTTCCTTTTTTCCGTTTTCCAAAAGATTTCTTTCGGCATCTTCCGTTGGCGCAAAGCAATAGTCACTCAATATATCTATGGCTACTCTGTTCCACTCCTCCGGAAAGGGAGAAAAAAGATCAGCGGAACGAAGCCCCGCTTCAACATGTATTATCGGAACTTTAAGATAGAATGCAGCCAGCGCACATGCGAAGGCGGTACTTGTATCCCCGTGAACGATAACAGCATCTGCTTCTGAGGATATTATAGCTTCAGTGTAGGAAAGCAGTGCATTCGCTGTCATGTCCGAAACCGTGCTACCCTTCTCGCAAATCTTCAAATTCAAGTCCTCGGTAATTCCGAAAAAATCAAGTACATCATCGCAAAGCGTTTTATGCTGTCCCGAGTGACAGGTAAATACAGAAAACTCCTCCTCCTTTTTCAGAGCAAGTATAAGAGGTGATAACTTTATAGCTTCGGGGCGCGTACCGAATGCCACCAATATTTTTTTCATTTGCTTGTCCTTTCCTTTTTAAAGTTACTTAAATATATTACGGAAAGGAAAAATATATTACATTTTTGGGGGCATACGATATTTTTCCGCATACAAAGTGCTTTTTCGACTAAAAAAACGGTTGCTTTTTAGAATTGAATATGTTATACTTAAAAGGTAAAAATTACTTATTTGACAGTCTCAGCCGATAAAATTCAATTTATACGGAGTTTATATGAAAAGAATATTCTTTTGCTTTCTTTTTTTAATATTCATACTTTACGGATGCGCCTTCAAGCCCGAAAAGGTCATATTTGAGGATGCCGAGTTTGTATATGACGGAGAGGAAAAATCAATTTTATGCTTATCTGAAATACCGAGCGGCTACACGCTTTCATATGAAAACAACACTGCAACCGATGCGGGGGTTTATACGGCAAAGCTCTACATATATGAGGAAGAGTCGGGAGAGCTTCTCGAGCAAAAGGAAGCAAAGCTTACAATATTAAAGGCTGAATATGATATGAGCGGAGTGACATTCAAAGACTCCGAAGCCGTATATAACGGAAAGGAGCATTCGCTCTCTCTTAAAGGTCAGCTACCGGACGGAGTCAGCGTTACGCTTTCGAAAAACGCTTTTGTCGATGCGGGCAGATACACGGTCACGGCATCATTTTCGGGAGATACCAAAAACTATGAAGCTATATCAGACATGACGGCAGTTCTTACTGTTCTTCCTTCCGACGCCACACCGAGCTTCACTTTAAAAAACAATGTACTGCATTCCGCTTCTCTGCCCGAATTTGAAACAGATATTGAAGGTGAAACCGTATTCGGAACGGGACAGGCATTGAACCCGGGAAAGAATGTCTACCTCTTTGACTTCTACCCAAAAAGCTCGAATTACAAAACAAAGCTGAACCTTTCTATCGAGCTTGACGTAAAGGCTACCGTCAGATATGTGTCAAACGGTAAAGAGACCGTTAAATATATCGACTGCGGCAAAAAAGCAGAAAGCATCTCTGGAGCTTCATATGAAAAGGATAACGTTATGTATGTCTTTTCTCACTGGTCGCTTGAAGAAAACGGAGAGCCGTTCAACTTTGATACATTTATTTATAATGACATCACTCTCCACGGAGTTTTCAAAACGGAGGAAAAGGAATACGTATTACTGTACCGCACGCAGACAGATGCGGTAAGCTTCGGATATTATCCTTCGGCACTTCCTTCTGTGCTTCCCATACTTTCGGATGCAGGCTTCCTCGGCTGGTATAAAAACCGCTTTTATTCATCCGAGAAATTCATGGTATTATACAACGACGACATAGAGGAGCTGTATGCCCTGTATGCCCCACGTGTAGAGCTGAATGAAAGCGAATGGCTTGAAGCGAGGGAATACAAAAAAAAGATTATTGATGTAAAAAAAGAGGACATTTTCAAGGGCGCTCTGTGTGAGGTAAACGAAGTCATTCCGTCGAAGGTGAATGAAAAGGAGCTTATATCATTATACGGAAATATCAGCTCCGCAAAGCTCGCCAATTCAGCCTTGAAGGCAGATAAAGAAGCGATAGATGCGCTTCAGAAGCTCAGCGCCGCCTTTGATGCAAAAAAAAGCGGAACAAGCATTTTGGTTTCGGGCGCATATGAAGAAAATGCTTCTCTGCCCGACCTTGAAAGCGGATACTCATTTTTGCTGAAATGCTCGGCAAGCACTGACAAGATTTATGAGCTTGGGGACAACAATGCCCGCACGCTCAAGGAATTTCTTTCCTTCCATGCGCAAGAATACGGCTTTATAGAAAGATATCCCGAAGAAAATCAATATTATACCAACGTGTCGGGCGAAAAGGGCGCGGGAATTTACAGATATGTAGGAGTTCCGCATGCCACATTTATGGAAAACCATTCTCTTTCTCTTGAAGAATATTTGTGCTACATCAAAAATCTCGGCAAAAATCATCTGTTCATCAAGAACGGGAATATTGAATATGAAATTTTCTATCAGCCGTATTACGAGCCTTTTTCGATTCCCAAGGAAGATGATGTAACTATATCGGGCAATAACAGCGATGGCTTTATCATAACCGTAAAAAGAAATATTGCGCCGAGAAAGCTCGATTTTCTCCTGTGTCTCGACGCGGGACACGGAGGCACCGACCCGGGCGCGGGAAGCTCTGCTCCTTATGAAGCCAATGTTAATCTCTCTGTCGTAAAGCTGTTAAAGGAAGAATGTGAACGGCAGGGATTTTCGGTACTGCTCACAAGAGATACCGATGTTTTTGTTGAGCTTGACGGACGGTGCCAAATTGCGAACAATGCGAATGCAAGCATTTTCGTCTCAATACACTGTAATTCGGCAAGCGCAGCAAGCGCAAACGGAACAGAGGTATACTACTGCTACGGAAGCAAAAGCACGCTTCTTGCAAACAAGGTCTACAGTCGGATGATAGATGCCGTTCCTCTGGCGAGCAGAGGTGTAAAGACGGAAAACCATTACGTAACAAAAAACACAAATATGCCTGCCATACTCTGCGAGCTTGCGTTTATTTCAAACTCATCCGACAGAAGCAAGCTTATAAGCCCCGAATACCAATCAAAATGGGCGGAGGCTATCTGCCGCGGAATATGCGACTACTACGGTGTGTCATATTTGGAATTTGACTGAGCAATTATCTAAAAAACAAAAATCGGTTTGTCAAGCTAAGGCAGACCGATTTTTTTGTGTTAAGCCGACAACTCATAATTTGGATGATTCTTTGATTATTTGATAGCAAAAAACATTGACAAAAGTCTGAAAAAAGTTTATAATAAACAGGAAAAACATATTTACTTAAAGGAGCTTTCTATGGAGACGCCACACGTTACATCTCCCGCTTCGGCTGAATTGGTAGCCGTGCCGAATTTTCTACGGCTTCCCGAGCAGTATGACCTTGTAGTCGGCGACACCTTTGAGCTATTCTATAAGGGCATTTCTCTTTGCCTTGACAGTGATGCTTTCGCATACGAGCTTCACTTCTCTGATAATAAGAGCCGTGGAAACAACTATACCAAAAAATATGTCTGGATCCCTACAGAAAGCGATATCGGCGTACATAACTTGAATATTCTTGTGCGTGACAATATCGGAAATACCGTAGATGTCGGCTCTGTCAAGCTGAACGTCGTTGGGAGGCCTGTTTCCCCCGACAAAGAGCTTGTCTTCCTCTTTGTCGGCGACTCGCTCACCCGTTCAGGTCTTTGGCCGAGCGAGGTCATCCGCCGTTTGACCGCTACGGACACAAAGGACTCTGCGGACATAACAGGTCCTAAAGGTGACGGACTTACGAATATCAAGACCATAGGTACGCAAAAAACGAACAAACAAAACATCGACGTTTATTACGAAGGTTACGGCGGCTGGAGCTATAAATCCTACACCACCGCTAATAAAAAGAACTACTTCACCTATATCAACGGCAATTACGCGTCCCTTGGCTTGACACAGCACTCCTTCTATAAGGACGGCAACGGTCAGATCTGGAAGCTTGAAGACATCAGCGACAGTAAATTGAAGCTTATTGCCGTTGTTGAGGTTGGAGGAAATATTGCTACCTCCTGCAAGGGCTTGAACGTTGACAGTGAGGGCAACATCCCCTTTACAGGAACTCTGACCTTGCTTAGCGGCGGCGATGCAAACGATGCGCAAACGCTTACCTATACATCCGTTTCTGCGGCAGAGGGAAATCCATTCTGGAATGCAGAAACCGGAAAGAACGATTTTCGCGCTTATGCCCAAAAGCACGGAGTTGATACCATAGACGAGGTATTTATCAACCTTGGCTGGAACAGCACTAACCTCTCTGCCGAGGAGTATGCTAAAACAGCAACGGTATTCATTGACAGTGCTTTAGCTGACTTCCCCGACTGCCATATAAATCTGCTCGGTCTTCAAGTCCCCTCGCGCGACGGCTTAGGCACGAACTACGGCACGAGCTGGAACTTCTATGAAAAGACTAAGGTGGTATTCGAATTCCAGCAAGCACTTATCGACCTCTCGAACGAGGAGAAATACAAAGGCTCTGTCTCCTTTATCAGCGTAGCAGGTCAGTTTGATTCCGCAAATTGCTATCCGACAGCGAGCAAGCCTGTCAACAACCGTATTTCCACGGAAATATCTGTTCAGAACAACGGCGTTCACCCGAATGACAGTGGCACCTATCAATTAGCTGATGCGGTTTACAGACACATTGTTACTCGCTTGCAGAAATAAAACCTCAATACTAAAACACATAAAAAATACTAGCGGAGAATTTTACACTTTGGGCAAAGTGCGAGCATCGCATTTGACTAGTCAAACGCAAAAGGGCTAAGCCCAACCCCATATTACAAGCAGAAAGAGATAACAAATCGGTTAGCCGCCGAAATGTTATCTCTTTTTCTGTTGGTATAAAGTGTTATTCTTTGCTAACGCAAAGAGTGATATTGTCGCACGACGACAGTGATATTGAAGCCTTACGGCTTCAGTGATATTCTATTCGCACTAACTTGCGTAGCAAATATCACTCGGCGTAAGCCGAATATCACTGCGTAGCAATAGAACTCGCCGAAGGCGAATAGAGTTGGGACTGTCTCAAATTTCCATTTGAGACAGTCCCATTTGATAAGCCGATTTTTTATTTGTGAATTTTCAGTTTTTCATCCGTTGTTTTTCGCAGTTTTTCTGGCTGCCTTTCTGGCTGCCTTAAGCTCTGCTTTCATTTTTTTCATTTTCCTTTTTTTATCTTTTCTGTGTCTTACAGAAAAAGAAAAAGCCGATAATGTGACGAGCGCAAGCGTGATCCATGCAAGCACCTTAAAGATGTCTATTTCAAATTTTCCTTTTGAAGAAACATGAAGAAGCGGTTCCCCGCTCTTTTTATTTTTAAAAAGGTCTGCTGTGAAATCATGACTCTCCACTATCACGGGGCGGACACTTTCGGTAACGTTTTTCAAGTTATCATACATAATAATCTATCTCCTCTCAAATTTAAGATTTATTTATTTGAACATATAAACAATTTTCGTAATATTATTTTCTCCGATAAGAGCGCTGATATTCAATTATTTTTTGTTAGTCAAAGAAAGCGCGCAAATCGGTATTCCCTGCGAAGAAAAATTCGTTTCGTACTCGGTCATAACGTTATTTTCCGCATATTCGGAAGAATGCAGATCATACGTCACGTAATCGCATTCAACGCCAAGCTCGGCAAGTTCCTCCAAGGTAAAATCGAAAAGTCCTTTGTTATCGGTCTTGAAGCAAAGCTTTCCGCCATTCTTCAAAATTGAAAAATAAGAATTCAAAAATGTTCTGTATGTAAGACGCCGCTTCGCATGTCCCTTTTTCGGCCACGGATCACTGAAGTTCAGATATATGACATCTACAGAGGATTTTTCGAATATTTCCGACAAGTCCTCGGCTCTCGCTATCATAAAGCGGAGATTGTCGGCGCTTCTCTGCTCCTTTTTTAGCATCGCCTTTTCTACCGCCACGACCATGACGTCATTGACACGTTCAAGGGCGATAAAATTAGCCTCGGGATGCTTCTCTGCCATTCCGCAAGCGAAGCCACCCTTTCCGCAGCCTATTTCAAGACGAAGCTCACCGCCCCTGCCGAATATTTCCTCAGGCGACTTTATAGGCTCACCCGGTCTTTCGAGAAGGATCTCTCCGCACGCTTCAAGTCTTTCCGCTCCATGCTTCTTTTTTCTCATTCTCATTGTTCTTATCTCCTAAAGATATTAAAGATACATCAAAATTCCGGCAACTGCGCCCGAAACCATAAGCGCAGCAAGAATTATAGACATAACACGTATAGCCGTCTTTGCGCGTCTCTGCTTTTCCTTCAAATTCATTCGTTTTTACCTCCCTCCGGTAGTTACATTTTTTATATATTCACGGGATATGTTAAGTGTCCCGTGAGAAATGCGATCGGGCAGTCTTTCAAGCATTCTTGAAAGTCCCAACGAAGTCACGCCCATAGGATTCTTAAGCACTACCGCTTTTACTCCCGTAACTCCGCTTATCATTTTATCAAGTCCGTCAAGCGTACTGCCGCCGCCGCACAAAAGTATTCCTTTTTCAAAAACAGTATTGACACAGTCTGTAGGTATTTTTGAAATAGCCTTACAGAGCGCATCAAGAATTGCCGATGTAGGCTCCTCCAATGCGACAAACATTTCATCTGACGAAATGCGCACGGTACGAACTACACCTAAATTATCTTTTCCTTTAATGTCCAAAAACTTTCTGTCACTACCCATCCAGACGGTGCCTATACCTGTTTTTATAGCTTCTGCGGTACGCATACTTATTTTCACGTTGTGCTTTTCATTTATGTAATTTGCTATAGCTAAATCGAAATCGTTTCCGGCTGTGGGAATAGAGCTTTTATAGAAAATTCTTCCTCTGCTGATAAGCATAATGTCGGTGTGTGACGCGCCTATATTAACAGATAGCGATGGACTCCCGAGCGACATTCCGCTGCCTACCAAAGCCGCTATAGGCGAATATACAAGATAAGCTTCGGTAGCACCCGCCTGAACACACACCTCGCAGAGCGCGCTTTCCTCAACCTCGCTGAAGTTACACGGTATACTGACAAGTACTCGCAAGCCGTCTGCGGTTTTATCCGTATTTTTTAAAGATCTGTTGATACATCTCGATATGAGCTTTTGGGTATAGTCACGAGCGATAATGCTATCCTTTAACGGTCTGTACAGCTTAACTCCGCTATTTCTGTTATGTACGAGAAGATTTTCCGCATCATTACCGAGTGCCAACAGACTGCCGTCTGCGCTGCTCACTGCCGCGATTGCCGCTTCGCCGAAAACTATTCCTGCCCCCGGCTTGCTCGCTATAATGGCGGAGCTTCCCAAATCAATTCCCAATCCTGCTTGCATTTTATGCTCTCCTGAATTTTTCGTTCATCTTAAAAAACGGAGCTGAAATCCCATAGAGATGATACCGTTTTTATTATACAACAAAGCTCGCTCAAATGCAATACCTTTTTTGCGAAAAGAAACTGCTCCGACAAGATAAGACATTTTTTTAAGAATTTATCTCATCTATTATCCTGTCGCAAAGCATAGTGTAGCGCATTATCTGCCTGTTGTTATCAACCATAATTTTCATCACGTCGGCTCTTCCGACCAATACTACCATTTGTTTCGCTCTTGTGAGCGCAGTATAAATTAAATTTCTTGTCATCAGCATAGGAGCGCAGGAAAAGAGCGGAACTATGACTATGGGATATTCGCTTCCCTGACTCTTATGAACCGTTATGGCATAAGCATGCTCAAGCTCCTCCAAAAGCGGAAATTCATATTTCGCAAGTCTGTCGTCATAAGAAATATAAGCTATTTGCTCTTTTTTGTCTATTTCCTCTATTATTCCTATGTCTCCGTTAAAAATGCCGTTTCCTATATAGCCGTCTTTTTTCCATTCGAGGTCATAGTTGTTTTTTATCTGCATAACACGGTCGCCTTCACGGAAGAGGGTATTTCCTATCTTTATTTCCTCGGCTCCCGCTTTTTTCGGATTAAGGCACTCCCGCAATATCTGATTTAAAGCCTCTGTGCCTGCTCTGCCCTTTCTTGACGGAGTTATGACCTGGATCTTATCCGCTATATCCTTTCCGTATGTTCGGGGCAGGCGTTCTGTTATCAGATTTGACACTGTCGGCGCAATAAGGTCCTCGTCCTCCCGTACCACGTGGAAGAAGTCCCCGACCTTTTTATCCATAATGGGCATCTGCCCGTGATTTATGCGGTGCGCATTCAAGACGATAAGACTATCCTCAGACTGTCTGAATATCTCATCGAGAGAGACTGTATTGAACTGATCGGATCTTATTATATCGTTCAGGACATTTCCGCATCCGACAGATGGGAGCTGATCCGCATCTCCTATAAGAATAAGTCTCGCCCCATGCTTGATAGCGCAAAGCAGAGCGTTCATCAGCACCAAGTCTATCATTGACGCCTCATCTACGATAATAACGTCCTCATCGAGCAGATTGTTACTGTTTCGGTTAAATCTCGGAAACGTGCCGCCGTCCCGCTCCATTTCAAGCATTCTGTGAATGGTTTTGGCTTCCTCGCTGGTAGCCTCCGACATTCTTTTTGTAGCTCTGCCTGTAGGGGCGGCAAGCGCTACCTTCATTCCGAGAGAATTAAAAATACTGAGAAGGCCTTTGATTATTGTTGTTTTACCTGTTCCGGGACCGCCTGTGATGACGGTAACTCCCGTGCGCAACGCTTCCGAAATAGCTCTCCTCTGCATTTTCGCATATCTTATATCAAACTGCTTTTCTATCTTATTTATAAAAGCATCAATGTCGCTATGCTCAAAGACAGGGCAAAGACGGTCTATCAGCGCAAGCTTTTTTGCGATATACTCTTCTGCCTCATCATAGCGCTTAGAAAATATGTATTCTCTGTCATCCTTAAAGTAGGAGCGCACTATACCTCTGTCAAGCGACTCTCTTAATGCATCCTCTATTTTATCTGTGTCTACCTGCAAACGGGCGGCGGCGGCGGGTATGAGCTTTTCTTTAGGAAGACAAGCGTGTCCGTTCAGGTTCGAGTTGTAATCGAGAACATAAACTATACCGCTTTCAAGTCTCTTATGAAAGTCGGGCTGTATACCGAGAAACATAGCAAGGTTGTCCACATTCTCAAAGCCGATACCGAAATTGTCCTCGCAAAGCCTGTAGGGATTTTCCTGCACTATTCCGACAGCTCCCGCGCCCCACTTCTGATAGACCTTGCCTATAGCGCCTGCGCTGAGATGACCGTTACAGAGCATCATTATATTGCGCACGCCTGCCTGTTCCGCAAAGGACTTGGATATCTCGGCGGCTTTTTTTACCGAAATTCCGGGAATGTCGGCAAGCCAATCGGGATGCTTTTCAATTATATCGAAGGTATCGGCACCATAGAGCGTGACTATCTTTTTTGCGGTGACGGGACCTATGCCCTTTATGTTGCCCGCGGAAAGATAAGCGAGTATGGAATTTGCGTCGGTTGGGAGAAGCTTTTCAAACCCCGCAACCTCAAATTGCCGTCCATATTCGCTATGCATTCCCCACTTGCCGTAGAGCTTCACCTGTTCTCCCACGGCAATAAAGGGCATATCCCCCACTGCCGTGATATATTCCTTATCAGAAAGAGAAACAACAATTACCGCATAATCGGTCGTGGGACTGTGATATATTATCTCCTCCACAGTCCCCTCAAGTGCTTCCTCACTTATGCCTTTTTGTCCGTTTTTAATATCCACTTTTTCCTCAATCAATATTTCTATACAACTTATAATTTAAATAAACATCAGTACCTAAATCGGAAAGCTCTTTCAATTCGGTGTCTGAAAGAAGCTCGTCTGTCAAGGCGACAGGCGGTCCTTTAAAGGCATTTTTTCTCTCGGTTATAAGTGTGGCGCTTCGCAAGGAGCAGTAGAAATCATATGTACTTTGCTCGGTGTCGAAATATACACCAAGAGAAATTTTGCTTCTGTCGGCAAAAAATGAAACCACAGAATGCAAAATACAGTAAAGTCCCCAAACCGCCAAAACACAAACAAAAATCTCCGCTATTTCCGCTATGGTCATAGAATACCTCCGAAAAATAAGATTCTTCTATCAGTATATGCGGAGCGAAGATTTTTGTCAGCAGTGTACCGTCTTTTTATGAGCGGCAACAATATTCAAAGTGATATCAACCGTATATAGATCAAAGTAATTTCGAAAGCTCTCCAACCAGATCGGTCTTTTCCCAGGGAGTGTCGAGGTCCTCCCTGCCCATATGTCCGTATGCCGCATATTTTTTATATATGGGGCGGCGCAGGTCAAACTTCTTGATTATAGCAGCGGGGCGAAGGTCTACAAGAGAGGAAACCGCCTCGGATATCTTTTCTTCGTCTACCTTTGCACTTCCAAAAGAATCTATCATGACAGACACAGGCTTTGCTACACCTATAGCGTAAGCTATCTGCACCTCGCACTTGTCAGCCAAGCCTGCCGCCACTATATTTTTAGCTATATAACGGGCGGCGTATGAAGCGGAACGGTCTACTTTGGTCGGGTCTTTTCCCGAGAAGGCGCCGCCTCCGTGTCTTGAGTATCCGCCGTATGTATCAACAATTATCTTTCTGCCCGTAAGACCCGTATCACCCTGAGGTCCGCCCACAACAAAGCGTCCTGTGGGGTTTACGAATATTTTAATATTTCCGTCGTTGAGCTTTTCGGGAATTACAGGCTCTATTACCTCGCGTATTATATCTTCTCTTATCTGCTCGATCTCGACTTCGGGATCATGCTGAGAAGAAACTACTACGGTGTCAACACGGGAGGGCACGCCGTCGATATATTCGACAGTTACCTGTGTTTTTCCGTCGGGGCGAAGGTAAGGCAGTATGCCCTTCTTACGAACCTCGGTCAAGCGCATAGCCAGCTTATGAGAAAGGGATATCGGCAGAGGCATAAGCTCGGGAGTCTCGTTGCAGGCATAGCCAAACATAAGTCCCTGATCGCCCGCACCCGTATCAAGCTCGTCCTCAAGACTTCCCTCTTTAGCCTCGGCACACTTGTCCACTCCGAGCGCAATGTCGGGAGACTGCTCGTGAATAGAGGTGAGGACTGCGCAGGTATCGCAGTCGAATCCGAATTTAGCTCTGTCGTAGCCTATTTCTCTTATTGTTTCTCTTACTATCGTCTGAATATCAGCGTAAGCGTTAGTTGTTATCTCGCCCATTACGTTGATTATTCCTGTTGTCGCAAAGGTCTCGCATGCAACTCTTGAATTGGGGTCCTGCTCCAAAAGAGCATCAAGAATGGCGTCCGAAATTTTATCACACATTTTGTCGGGATGCCCTTCTGTTACCGACTCGGATGTAAACAGCTTTTTGATCATTAAAATATGTCTCCTTTGATTATAATTGAAATAAAAAACCTCGAAAAGTCAGTTTCCGAGGCAACAGACTCTCATCTTTCAGGAATTGGCACCTTGAAAAATACAGGTTGCCGGGCTTCATAGGGCCAGTCCCTCCACCGCTCTTGATAAGAAAATAGTATTTAAAAGCATTAAACGCTTTCTTGTTATCATTTATACATTTAATATATCATACTTTTTTATGTTTTTCAAGTACTTTTACACATTTTTTTAATTTTATGATGAATTTTGCATTTCTTTGCTTTTTTGATTATCAAATTTTATGAACATTGGTAATAGGTTTTTTATATTTGTCATTGAATGAGACTTGTGCTATAATTATAATATAAGTCTATACAAAAAACGCCTACACAAAGGAGAAGTATATATGACTATCCAGCAATGTAAATATGTATTGAAGGTAGCCGAAACAGGATCCTTTAACGAAGCTGCCAATAGCTTATTTATTGCACAGTCTACGCTTTCATTAAGTATTAAGACCTTGGAGGATGAGCTTGGGATCAAGATTTTTGAAAGGCAGAGAAACGGGGTTTGCTTCACCGACGAGGGAGCAGAGTTTCTCACTTACGCCACGAAGGTAGTGGAAAATGCCGAGATGATATCCGACAGATACAGTGCAGGCAACCTTTACAAAAGATTTACGGTAACCACGCAGCACTACGATTTTGTAGCGGATATATTCACAAAAATGATTAACGAAAGTTCTTCGGAAAACTACAAGTTTTCTCTCAGAGAAACCAAAACCTACGATGTTATACGAGAAGTGGAAACGGCGTACAGCAATATAGGAATTATTGCGGTAACCGACACAGAACATGAAATAATGAAACGCTATCTTGCAGGCAAGGGATTGACCTTTACTCCGTTTTTGAAGGCGCGTCCTCATGTGTTCATAAGAGAAGGACACCCGCTTGCAAAACAAAAAATACTCTCGCTTGCGGAATTAAGGGATTATCCTTTTATACAGTATGAGCAGGGACAGCACAACGCTTCCCTTTTTGCCGAAGAAATTACAGATGCGTTCCACAGCAAAAAATATATCGAGATAAGTGACAGAGCCACACTCATGAACGTACTTCTCACCACGGATGCATATACTGTAGGAACAGGCATAATGCCGTCTGCGCTGAATGAGGGGGGCAAAATTCTGAGCATTCCATTTGAAAGCGAAAAGAATTATATCATAGGCTATATCCTTAACGGAGACACGCATAAAAAGAAGGAAAGCTCGCCATTGGTAGATAAGTTCATCAAGCTGCTTACCGAGTCAACAAAAAACATTTAACAATTTCAATACAAGGAGATACGAAATGAAAGCATTAGTAAAAAAATATGCTCAAAAGGGGCTTTGGCTGGAGGATGTTCCCGAACCCTCCGTCACGGAAAATGACGTAAAAATAAAAATACATAAAACCGCAATATGCGGAACCGACCTTCATATCTACAACTGGAACGAATGGGCGCAGAACACTATCAAAACTCCTATGGTAATAGGTCATGAATACGTGGGAGAGATAGTTGAGGTAGGTCAGAACGTATACAACTGGAAGGTAGGAGATATCGTATCGGGAGAGGGGCATATAGTATGCGGAAAATGCAGAAACTGTCTCGCAGGTCACGGACATCTCTGCAAGGAGACTGTAGGTGTCGGAGTAAACAGGAACGGCGCTTTTGCCGAATATCTTGTCATCCCGAAGGAGAACGTAAGAAGATGCGAAAAGAACATTCCCGAGGAAATGTACTCTATATTTGATCCCTTCGGAAATGCTGTACACACGGCGCTCTCCTTTAACGTAGTAGGCGAGGACGTGCTTATTACAGGCGCAGGTCCTATAGGCATTATGGCGGCGGCTGTCTGCAAGTTTGCGGGAGCGAGAAACGTAGTGCTTACGGATATAAACGATACCAGACTCGAGCTTGCGCATAAGCTCGGTATAAATCACACGATAAACACAGCGAAGCACGATCTTTCTGAAATAATGCAAGAGCTTAATATCATCGAGGGCTTTGACGTAGGTCTTGAAATGTCGGGCAGCGAGATAGCCTTTAACTCTATGATCGACCATATGATACACGGGGGAAGAATTGCGCTTCTCGGTCTTTTGAAGAGTGACTGCAAGATAGACTGGACAAAGATAATTTTCAACGGTCTTATCATAAAGGGTATATACGGCAGAGAGATGCACGAGACATGGTATAAGATGTCGGCTATGCTTCAGGGCGGTCTCGATATTTCTAACATAATCACACACCGCCTTGACGTAAGAGATTTCGAAGAGGGCTTTGCGGCTATGAACAGCGGTACTGCGGGCAAGGTAATTCTTGACTGGACAAAAATCAACTGAAAGAAAGAGGTATAAAAAATGAAAAGCGCATTGAGCATTTTTAAAAACACTTGCGAGACTATAGAAAGCGAAGGACTCTATAAAAACGAGAAGGTGATAACCTCTCCTCAGGGAGCGGAGGTAGAGCTTTCTAACGGCAAAAAAGTAATAAACATGTGTGCTAACAACTATCTCGGCTTGGGCAACAACAAGGAGATAATCGAAGCCGCAAAGGAAAGCTACTCAAAGTACGGCTACGGTCTTTCCTCTGTACGCTTTATCTGCGGTACACAAAAAATACACAAGGACCTTGAAAAGAAGATAAGCGAGTTCCTCGGCACAGAGGACACTATTCTCTACTCATCCTGCTTTGATGCTAACGGCGGTCTGTTCGAGACGCTTTTGGGCGAGGAGGATGCTGTAATAAGCGACGAGCTTAACCATGCCAGCATAATAGACGGAGTTCGTCTTTGCAAGGCAAAAAGATTCAGATACAAGAACAATGATATGCAGGACTTAAGAGCTAAATTAGAGGAAGCAAAGGACTGCAGAATAAAGCTCATCGCAACAGACGGTGTTTTCTCCATGGACGGTCTTACCGCAAATCTTAAGGACATCTGCGACCTTGCCGACGAATACGATGCGCTCGTTATGGTGGACGACAGCCACTCTGTCGGAGTTATGGGTAAGACAGGACGAGGCACCGCAGAGCATTGCGGAGTTGCCGGCAGAGTTGACATAATCACAGGTACGTTCGGAAAAGCACTCGGAGGCGCAAGCGGCGGTTATACATCGGGAAGAAAGGAAGTTATAGAGCTTCTCCGTCAGCGTTCAAGACCCTACCTTTTCTCTAATACATTAGCTCCCTCTGTAGCGGCGGCTTCGCTTAAGGTAATTGAGCTTATAGAAAATGACTTCTCTCTCAGAGAAAAGCTCTTCAAGAATACCGCCCTGTTTGCAAAGAAAATAAAGGAGATAGGTCTGGACGTAATAGACGGCGGTACACCTATAATACCCGTTATGCTTTACGATGAGCATAAGGCTGTTGAAATGGCAAAGAGAATGATGGAAAAGGGTGTTTACGTTGTAGCATTCTCATATCCCGTTGTTCCGAGAGGAAAGGCGAGAATAAGAACTCAGATATCTGCCGCACTTGAAGAAAAGGACATCGACTTTATCGTTAAGTGCTTCAAGGAAGTAAAAGAGGAAATGGGAATATAAGCATATTTTACTCTGATATTCGGAGATTTTTATGACCGATGCTATTTTATTTATAATGAATTTTATAGGGATAGCCGCTTTCTCGGTTTCGGGGGCGCTTATCGCTATAAGCAGTCATCTTGATCTGTTCGGTGTTTTGTTTATAGGGTGCATAACCTCTTTTGGCGGCGGAATTGTTCGGGATATATGCTTAGGCAGCTTCCCTCCAAGAATATTCTTTAATGCGGAAGAAGTATTGCTCTCGATTTCAGTGTCTCTTGCGGTGTTTATAATATCCTACATAAACGCTAAGCATTTCAAGTCACTCAGCGAAAAAATAGACCGAATAAACAACTGGTTTGATGCCGTGGGCTTAGCCGTGTTTTCAATAACGGGAACAGAAATAGCCTTCGACATGGGATACGACGGTTCCTTTCTCCTGTCGGTGGTTATGGGCATGATAACAGGAGTCGGCGGCGGAATAATACGTGACGTTCTCACGTTAAAAGAGCCGTATGTTCTCCACAAGCGGATATATGCCATGGCATCAATTTCGGGCTGCGTTCTGTACTTCATTCTTGAGTCATGCTTTGACGCAAAGCTGATCTCCTCATTCATTTCCATGTCGCTTATAATTGCGATAAGACTTTTGGCAACTAAATTCAGGTGGAAATTACCGAAGATCAAGATTTAACTAAAAAGGCGAGAGCAAATACGCTTTCGCCTTTCTTTTTGTCTTTATATTTACTTTTGCTTTAAGATTTAGGCCCTAATACTATAGATGAAGTGCCTGCATCGTAGTCATAGTTTGCCATGTACTTGCGCATAAGCAAGACATCAAGTGCGGTAACATTGCCGTCGCCGTTTGCATCGGCTCCGCGTGC
>SVQV01000021.1 GCA_015065175.1 Oscillospiraceae bacterium
GGCGTTTACCAAGTACCGTCGTAATTGCCGACCGCGGGGTGTACGACCATTCCGCTCGGCTTGTTTATTACAAGCAGGTGCTTGTCCTCGTATATGATGTCGAGCGGTATTTCTTCAGGCTCGGCGCTGATAGGCTTCAACTCGGGCAGGGTTATTTCTATTTTGTCGCCCTCCTTGACGGTGTCCTTTTTAGAGCAGGCTTTTCCGTTAAACAAGACGTTTCCTTCTTCTATCAGCTTAGCCGCCGCCGAGCGCGAAAGCTCGCTTTTTGAGGCTATGAATGAGTCGAGACGGGATTTTTCGTCATTCTGCTCTGCTATCAGTACCATTTGCTTCCTCTTCTGCCCTTTTGCGCGCCTTTTCGCCCGAAGGGTCGGTGATAAAGTCATAGATGAGGTCGATGAGCAAAAGCCCCGAGCCTATACATACAAGACAGTCAGCGGCATTGAAAACGGCAAAATTGATAAGTGTGAAATCTATAAAGTCGGTTACGTAACCGAGATGTATTCGGTCTATCATGTTTCCTATTCCGCCCGAAATAATGAGTGCGAGAGAATAAAGCCAAAGAGGGCGTGAATTTTTCGTAAAAATTATATAGGCGCTCATACCAAGAATAGCGATGCTTGATATGAGAAGAAACACCCAACGGTGTCCCGAAAGCATGCTGAAGGCGGCGCCCTCGTTTATAACGTAGGTTATGTGCAGAACACCTTCCCAAAGCGGTATGGACTGACCTAAGGTCATATTTGCTATTACTGCCTGCTTCGTCGCATAGTCGAGAACAATTCCCAGAATGACGATAGCGAGGCAGATGAATTTTTTCTTTAAAAGTGACAGCTTCATTTTTTCTCCGTGTATGTTTATTTTATCTTATTATTGGTAAAAAGCTTTCAAGCAATGAAAGCAGAATAAACGTTACAAAAAAAGACAGGTCAAAGGGAAGCCCCTGTGTAAAAGAAAACTGAGAGAGCAGAAAACGGACAGGCGCGATAAAAGGCTCTGTTACAAGCGTACAGAATTGCGATATCGCCGAGTCCTGAGTTCCCGGGAACCAGGAAAGAATTGCTCGTATAAGCATAACAAATTGCAATACTCCGATAAAAGCGTATATCGTAGCTGCAATGATTCTGAAAATAACAGGCAAGGTTATATCTCCTTTTTTACGGCTATATGACAAAAGCCGTACGATAAGGTTAAAAAATCAAACTGTCTCATTTTGCTAAAGAGCGTATGAGACAGTTTGCAGTTATTACTCGTCGTCCTCGTCGGTAGTGAAGCCGACAGGCTTAGGCTCGTTGCTTTCTTCGTTGGAAGCAACCTGAGCGTCGCTTATGGATACGTTGTGGGGTGTGATGATGAACGTATCGTTCGCAACCTTTTTTATGTCTCCGTCCAAAGCATAGATAACTCCGCTCAAGAAGTCGATGAGGTGGCGAGAGGTGTCTTTGTCGGTGTTCTCAAGGTTAAGAACAACAGTGCGGTTGCTGAGAAGGTGGTCAGCTACCTGAGGCGCGTCACTGAACTTCTCGGGACGAACTACCTTAAGCTCTATATTTCCTCCGCCTATGTTGAGGCCTCCGAATGCGGATGCGCTGCTTGCCGCGCTCTCCTCTTCCTCTTCGTAGGAATTAACCTCTGTCTCCTCTACTTCGGGCTCGATCTCGTAGTAAGAATCGGACGGTCTTTTGAATAATGCCATTTTTTTATCCTCCGTTTTGTGATTTATATGTTATTATAATAATGATTACTTCATTGCAAGAACAGGCGTCTGCCTACTCTTATCGCAGTCGCGCCCTCTTCTATTGCGACTTCAAAGCTGTTGCTCATTCCCATAGAGAGAGTGGGAGTGTCGGTGTCAAATCCGCCCTGTGCTTTAATGGCTTCGAAGGATTTATATGTTTCTCTGAAGCAGGGGCGGTAATCCTCTTGATTTTCAAAGTCGGGCGCCATAGTCATAAGCCCGCAGATGCTCAGATGCTCATAATTCAAAAGCGACTCGTGAAAGGCAAGGACATCTTCGGGCATTACACCCGATTTTGCTTCCTCTCTGCCGCTGTTCACTTCTATCAGTACGGGAATTCTTATCCCGTGCTTTGCGCCCTGCTTTTCTATCTCATCTGCCAAGCGCAGACTGTCGAGCGAGTGTATGAGAGTCGCCTTGTCTGCTATGTACTTGACCTTGTTTGTCTGAAGATGTCCTATCAGGTGAAACTCGGTCTGCGGAAATTTTTCCTTCAACAGCTCGTAGCGTGAATTAAAGAGGGTAGTGCGGTTTTCTCCTATAGCCTCTATTCCGAAGGAAGCGAGCGCAAGTACTTCATCGTCGGATGCACTTTTCGTGACTGCTATGAGCTTAGGTGTCTTGACACCCGCCCGAAGTGCTGCCTTTTCGGCAAGCTCACGGACCTTACAAAGATTGTTTTTGATATAGGTATAATCCTGCACTGTCTTTTCCTCTGACTAATTATAATATACATACATAGTATATCATATATTACATCTGTTTTTCAATACCTTTTTCAAAAAAAATTACAACAAATAAAAATTCCATGTAAACAAATGATTACATTTTATTTTTCAACAACGATTACCGTATGAATATCCAATTTGTCAAGTGTAAACAAGGCAGCTTGGCTTGACTTTGAGTAGGAAACCTTCAGCTTTTTGTGCTGTGGCTCGGCATAGACCGATCTCGGTTTTTTGTCGGTATGCAGGGTGACGGTAAGCGGTCCTATCTTAGGAATTTCGCTGTAGCTTCTGACTGCGCTTGCGTTATGACTGCCGGAGGTATTGCTTATGTTTATCATAAGATGTCCGTCCTTTTGTGTAAGCACAACGTCGGCAAACGAGCTTCCGCTCACCTCGACAAGTGGCACAAACCCGAGATCGTCAAGGCGATCCTTGAGAAAATTTTTAATAGCGGTGCTTATATTTTCGGAATATGTCTTGCCGAAAGAAAAGGCAAGCGTGCATATTTGTCCCTTGCCGTATTCGGATATCCAGGCGGCAGGAGAAGGCTTTCCGTTATAATAGTTGCTGAAATAGAGCTGAGCGCATTCCATAGCCCCATCATTCTTGTATGTGGGATATTCGCCTTCAAATGCAAAGAGCGCACCGCGTGCATCGGCAAACATTATTTCGGTATTGCCGCTGTAATCAAGAGTGAGCTTTGAGATGCCTTCAAAAAGCTTGTTTGCTTTGGAGTCAAGCAAGAGCTTTCCGCCGTTTTTCACGTAGTTTTCGAGAATTTCAGCCGATTTTTCGCTTAACGTATAGTTGTCGGGAATTACTATTGCCTTGTATTTTGAAAGCACCTCCTCGTTCAGCTGATACTCATACAGAACAGAAGAAGATATCTGAATGTCTTGCAAAGCATTTATCCAGCCCTTCAGCGATTTAAACGAATTGAAGGTATTAACGCCGAACAGGGCGGTATGCTCTGCGTGTTCTTCCATTTCAGGATAGATTACGGCGATCTGCGGAATCTGCTTTGCGCGGAAGCAGAATTTTTCACGCTCACGGCAGAATTTTGCGACCTCGCTCCAGACAGGTATCATCCATTCCTGTACCGTACCGCCGAAGCCGTACATTATATTAAAAAATTGGAAGCCGCCGCCGAGTGCGATTATCTGTGCCGCCTCCTGACAGTATTGAGACAGCTCCTTTGTGCTTCTGTTCGTAGTCATCCAGGAACCGGGACGGGCATTTTGTCCCCACGCCATAAGATCCCAAGGCATATTATGGCAGGAAATACATCTACCCTCGTATCTTGCGCTTTCTACCGCGTTAGTGCAGGTGTAGTCGCCCGAAATGAAATCTATAGGCGCTTTCGGCTCTATTGGCGTTTGCGAGGAGTTGAGCCAGTTGCTCGTTATCTCGAAGTCGGGCTTTACTTTTTTTATTTCGGTTATATATTTTGTTACGTAGGAAATAAATCCGTCACGGCAGAATTTTTTATATTCGATATAATCTTCATCATCCGATTTAGGCGGATTTTTGCCCGTTTTCTCCTTGTATGCCTTCTGGGCGTAATCAGAATAGTCAACGTGCGATGCCCAGCAATCCCCGTCTATCCAAGCACCGTCGAGGTCATAGTCTAAAGCAAGCTCCTTTAATTGCGGTATCAGATATTCCTCCGCATACGGAGAAAACACGGATACGTAATCGGAGCTTTTTTCGCCGTTTTCGTTTACTACCGCCCAGTCGGGATGGATTTCAACTACCTTTTGCTCATAAACGCCCGAGTGATGTCCGTATAAGGGAATGCCTCTCTCTTTAGTGAGGTCTCTCCACATTCTGAGGACGTCGTGTTCTATCTTATCAGCCTGCGTGCCCACTTTTGTGGGATATGAGGAAAGTCCCTTATGCCCCTTCGTGTCGCACTGAGCAAAATCGGGTTTTACCTCGTCAAGCATCTTAGCGACGATATCGGGACGAAAATCCTCACCTACCGTCTGTCCTTCCATCGCGTGAAAGTCAAAATGGACTCCGAAAAAAGCTTTTTCTCTTTTCATAGTAGCTTCCTCTACTTAGGTAAAAAATGTAAAAATGAATAAATATGCAAAAAATGCTTTTGAAAATAAAGCTTTAAAGAAAGAAGTTGAAATGCTTTTAATTCACGTTTTTAAAATAAAAAAACGGTAAAAATCTTACATTTGTGCAGTCTGCACAAATGGAGCAAACGCAAGTTTTCAACAAAAAAATTGTTGAGAATGTTGAGAAAAAGACTTGATTTTTTTGAAAAACGGCTTGAAATAAGCAAAAAACGGGCTTTTTCGACAAGACTTTTCCACATTTATAACATTTTTTGTGTTGAAAACTTTTTTGGCAGATTTTTTCATTTTCTACATATTTTCCTCTTGACAAAAAATACTTTGCCAATACCGAGCCAAAAAATTCCATTTTTTTGAGGTCAAAAAAATGAATAAATGTATATTTTGCCGAAGCATTGTTTTGGCACTTAAAAGTCAAATGAGCCATCGTGCCCGTATTTGTATAACAAAGCTCTCATCTTGCTTTTGTCGTCTGTGTCGGAGACCTTTTCACGCAGAAGCTTTTCCTTTACCGCTTCAAAATCAAGCTCATCCCCACAAAGAAGCTCGGATATCGCATTTTCGATATCCTCTCTTTCGTAGCCTCTGGCTATAAGATAGGGATAAATTTTTCGTTCGCCGTATAAATTCTGATTAGCCAGCCGTAAAACGAAACGGAGAAGCTGATCATGCTCGTTTATATAGCCGAGTGAAACCATTTTTTCTACGGTGCTTTCGGCTATTTCTTCGTCAAAGCCTCGTTCTGTGAGCTTTCTTTTCAGCGATGCTCGGTTGTTGTCGCAGTGGGCAAGTATTCGGTAGGCGGCATCGAGTGCATCCTTTTCGTCATTTTTGCAGAAAAGTATTTTACATTCGTATTCGGACAGCTCGCAATCAATATCGGGTGAGCCCATACGCTCATAGTCCTCTTGCGTTATCTCGTATTTTCTTTTTTTCTGTGAAGTCTTGCCCGGCAATAATACGGTAAGAGAAATATTCTTCGGATCCTTGCCCTCGCCTACGGCAATTACGGTGGCTTTTCGCATAAAAACCTCGTGCTTACTTTGAGTAGTGAATAATGAATGATGAATAATTATGGATTATTCGTTGTCGCCTTCGAATTCACGGAGGTCGAATTCGTCATTTCCGTCCTCGTCGGAGGATGCATCCTCAATTGATACCTCGGAAATGCGCGCCTTTACCTTTGCTTCGATGTCGGCAAAGAGCTGAGGATCTGACTCAAGAAGCTGCTTTACCTTTTCTTTTCCCTGACCTATTCTTTGTCCGTCATAGGAGAACCAGGAGCCGCTCTTTTCAATTATATCGAGCTGAATACCGAGGTCGATAATTTCTCCCGATTTCGAAATTCCTTTGCCGTAGAGTATATCAAATTCAGCAACCTTGAACGGAGGAGCGACCTTGTTTTTGACGACCTTACAGCGAACACGGTTTCCGTAGATCTCGCTTCCGTTCTTAAGTACGTCTGTCTTTCTTATTTCAATTCTTACGGATGCGTAGAATTTGAGTGCGCGTCCGCCTGTTGTGACCTCGGGGTTTCCGTACATAACTCCCACCTTCTCACGAAGCTGGTTTATAAAGATAACGATACAGTTGCTCTTTGAAATAACGCTTGTGAGCTTTCTCATTGCCTGAGACATAAGTCTCGCCTGGAGACCTACGTGAGACGCGCCCATATCTCCGTCTATTTCCTGCTTAGGTACCAAAGCGGCAACAGAGTCTATTACTATTACATCGATAGCGCCCGAGCTTACAAGTGCTTCGGCTATTTCAAGTGCCTGCTCTCCGCAGTCGGGCTGTGAAACGAGAAGCTCGTTTATATTTACACCGAGATGCTTCGCATAAATGGGGTCGAGCGCATGCTCAGCATCTATGAAGGCAGCTTCGCCGCCCTGCTTCTGCACTTCAGCAATAACGTGAAGCGCAACTGTTGTTTTACCCGAGGACTCGGGACCGTATATTTCTATAATTCTTCCTTTCGGAACACCGCCTATACCCAAGGCGTTGTCGAGTGTAAGAGAGCCTGTCGAGACAGAGCTGACGCTCATATTGAGGTTCTCACCCAAGCGCATTATAGTGCCCTTGCCGCAGGTGCGCTCTATTCTTGCTATAGCGGTGTCAAGCGCCGCCTTTTTGTCATTTACGGGTTCTTCGGGAATGTTGGTTTTCTTCTGTGCCATTTGTTTATCTCCTTATTTTATCTTCGTTTTAGTGGGTAATATCAGAACTCAAATTTCATAGCGCCACATCTGATGCTGAGCATCATGCAGGAGCCTTCGCCAAATACGGAATCGAGAAGCGCGGCATAGTCATCCGCAAGCTCCTTTTTGACAAACGCTTGAATAGTTCCCGCAAATCCGCCGCCGTGAACTCTCCACGCGCAGCCCTTTCCGCCAAGCGCGCCCTCTGTTACACAAAGAGCGAGAGAAAGTCCCTGCTCTGACGGATTTATTGTGGTGAACACGTTCTGCAGATATTTGAAGCTTGAATTTCCCGAGTCGAGAACACCCTGCAAGAAGGTGTCAAAGTCGCCCTCCTGCAATGCCTTGGCTTGGTTTTCAACACGGTCGTTTTCACGGACAAAGTGAATAGCTCTCATAATTGCTCTGTCGGAGGTAACCGTGCGGAGAACGGGAATGTTTTCCACAATTTTTTCTTCGGTAATTCCGCGGAGGACTTCTTTTCCGAAGTATGCGGCAACCTTTTTCATTTCCTCAGGCACGGATGCATAGTCGGCATTTAAGTCGGCATGGTTTCCCTTTGTATTTACGATGCAGAGTTTGTAGCCCGCTTCGTTAAGAGAGAAGCTTATCGGCTTAACTACAGGATTTTTGGGGTTATTGAAATCGATATAAACAAATCCGCCGACAGCGCAAGCCATCTGGTCCATAAGTCCGCAGGGCTTTCCGAAATATTCGTTCTCGGAATATTGAGATATCTTCGCTATCTCCTCGGCAGATATTTTGCCGTCATTGTAGAAGTGGTTGAGAATATTTCCTATCATTACTTCAAAAGCGGCAGACGAGGAAAGTCCCGAACCCTTTAAAACCTCGGTAGTTGTATAAGCATCAAAGCCGCCGACAGTGTGTCCGTTTTTCGTAAAGCCGCCGCAAATTCCCGCAATCAATGCGCGGGAGTTGAATTTCCTGAAGTTTGAGCTGTCGGACGCTAAATTGAGGTCTACCTTATCCTCGGTATAGCCCTCACTTCTTACTCTTACGGTAGGATTTTCCGATCTTGAGGCGACGGCGATTATATCACGGTCGATAGCACCCGCAAGGACACAGCCGTGGTTGTGGTCGGTATGATTTCCGGATATCTCACTTCTGCCGGGAACCGAGAATATTTCTATATCCCTGTTTGAGCCGTAAAGCGAGCAGAATTCGTTTATGGCTTTTATCATTCTTTGGGTCTGGGAATTGATGTCGGTGTACATATTTTTGTACTTTCTGAGCGCTCCGTCTTTAAGGAGCGAAATAAGTTGTTTAGCTTGCATAGATATCTCCTGTATATTATTTATAAATTTTTCCGTGATAAAGGTCTGTTCCGTAGACAATGACACTGTCGTTTTGCTTCAGGGGGTAATACTCCTTGCCGTCTATTTCGACCGTTGAGCTGTTTTCGCTCACATAGTAATATTCTCCCGCATCTCCTGCGATGTCTACGCTCCTCATATAAACTCTTCCGCCGACAAGTATATAGACGAAGGTCTTTCCGTCTGTTACACGAACGGATGATCTCGGAATTTTCAGCCCCGCTACAGATTTGGAGCTTATAGTTATCTTCTGTGTTCGCAGATAGTTAAAGTCGGACGGCATTCGGCTGCATTTGAATATGAGCAGAGAAGAACCCTCTGCGCTGTCTGTAGCTATTCTTTCGAGAAGCACAGGCAGAGCTATATTCATATTCTGGATAAAGTTTATATTGTATTCCTTGCCCTCCGAGAAGCTTCCCGTAAGATTATGCTCTATAGGGCATACAAGGTACCACTCAAAGTCGGTGATTATCTTTCCTATAGCGTTATGCTGAGGAGCGGCATTCTGCGCCTCGGCTTTTATCTTAAAAAAGTCGGTAACAGAGAGAGTATCTATTTTTTCAAAGTCGAAATAAGCCTCGTATCCGTCGCACATTCTTGAAAAGTACCCCTGTGCGTCTGCTCTTACAGACTGTATGGGATTGGGAAGCGCAAGCGAAAGCGCCTCTTTTCTTGCCGAAAGCGTGTTTATGTATTCATAGAAGTTTTTTTGCGAGGTCATTCTGAGCTGTCGTCTCGAAAGGTCGGCGAGCAGAATGTCGGAGCTTGAGAGGGCGCTCTTGATGTCGCCTGTGTTTACGTATGAATTGAGAGTCGAGAGGGATTTTGAGATAGAGTTATCTATAGATGCTATATCGGTAAAGATCATAGCGCTTGCGCTCACCTCTGACAGAATTGATATTTGTCTGTCCAGCTCCGCAATTTCATCTATAAGTGAGGTGTCTGTGCCGCTTTTATAAATATCGGCTACGACCGATGTGTCGGTCACCTTTTCGTTTTCCTCAGTAAGATAAGAAACGATGCCGTCATAATTGCTTGTAATTATACTTTCATTTCTGAAAATATAGGCATCGAGCGTAACGTTTTTTTCTCCTACGGAATAGAGGACAGGCTCTGTCTCGACCCTGCTCTGAAATCCGTTTGATGCGTGATATATAAGATAAACTATGAGAAAAAACGATACGGCAAAATAAGCACAGCTCCGCAGAGAGCGAAGCAATGTCTTTTTATCTAATTCAAAATTGAATTTATATATTTTCAAGCTGTATTTCTCCGTTTTGAATTTTGCCGATAGTTACTTAATAAATTCTTTTACAGGCTTCTCCATTTCGTCACATAGCTCGGACGCGGTTTTCAGTCTGCCGCATTCGTCAGCTACAAGCGGAATAATTCCTTTTTGCGCAGAGAACCACGTGAGCTGCCGCTTGGCATAGTGGCGTGTGGCGAGCTTTATTTTTTCTATTGCCTCCGCTTCACTGATGTCGCCACGTAAGAATTCAAGATATTCTTTATAACCTATAGCTTGTGATGCGGTGTTTGCGTCGGACAGGTATCCGTTTGAGAGGAGAAATTCGGTCTCCTCTCTAAGCCCGCTTTCTATCATTTGGTCTACTCTTTGGTCGATGCGGCTATAGAGGATATCCCTGTTTTCATAGACTATACAGAAGCTTAAAATATCTATTTGCGGAGGGATGCTTTTGCTTTCTCTGTCCCATTCGCTTTTTGTCTTTCCTGTCGCACGGTATATTTCAAGCGCGCGGATGACTCTTTTTACATTGTTCTTGTGAATAGTCTCGGCAGAGTCACTGTCAACGGAAAGGAGCATTTCGTATAAGATTTCTTTTCCGTTTTCCTTTAAGGATATTTCGGTAAGCTCTTTTCTGTAGGACTCGTCCGAGACGGGAAGAGGTGCGTGACGGCCTGTTCTTGCCGCCTCTAAATAAAGCCCTGTTCCTCCGCAGAAAAGAGGAAGCTTGCCCTTTTTTTCTATGGAAAGCGCCGTATCATATGCATCGATTGCATAATCTGCCGCACTGTAGGACTTTTCGGGGGAGAGAAAATCCATCATATGATGCGGTACGGCTTTTTGCTCCTCGGCTGTCGCCTTAGCCGTTCCTATATCCATATGCTTGTATATCTGCATAGAGTCACAGCATATAATTTCACAGCCGAAGCGTCGGGCGGCTTCTATGGAAAGAGATGTTTTTCCGCTTGCGGTTGCCCCGACGATTGCGAGAGCCTTCATTATGATGTATTCTCCTTTAGATCAATAATAATCGGAAGAAAGGTCAAAAGCTTTTCTTCGCTATAAATTCCATGACCTCATCGTGATAGGGCATAGAGGCTGTTGTTCCGTACTTCTGTACGGTAAGGGCTACCGCCGCATTTGCGTATTTGCAGGCGGGTATGATGTTTTTTCCGTTTCTTATGTATTCGAGTATGAAAGCTGCCGAAAATACCTCGTCGGATGCTGAACGGTCAAGCGCCTTGACGATATGCGACGAGACAATATGATAATGCTTTCCGTCATAGATAAATGCGCCCTTGTCACCCATGCGTATGACGTAATATGCGGCATTGACATGCTTCTGGAGCTGTATGGCAATACGTAAAGCGGCATCCGAATTGAGCGGAGCAAAGCCTGCGAAGGCTGAAGCATCCGTCTCGTTTATGCACAAGATATCCACAGGCGGCAATTCCGACATAGGATAATTCAGATCAAACGGAGAAGCGTTGAAGAAAACGGGAATTGAGTGACGGGATGCATATTTAATTATAGTCTCCGCAATGTCGAAGGAAAGCTCTAAGTCTATATATATTGCCTCAGGCTCACAGGACATAGAGCGTAAAGCATCCTCGGGGTAATATTGGTGTTCGCTCCTCTGTAGAGAATTTTACGGGGGGCGGAGTCTTTTTCGTTTATAGTTACCGTGACTCCCGTGCGAAGGCTTTTGTCAATTTCAAGATAAGAGATATCTATTCTCGATTCCTTATAAAGTCTGGCAAGTCTCTTTCCGTAGGCATCGTCTCCCACTCTTGCGCAGAGAAGCGGCTTCGCTTCAAGGCGTGAAAGCGCTACGGCGGTATTGGAGGCTTTCCCTCCGTTTGTTACCGTCACACCGCCGTCATCCGATACGGTTTCTCCTGCCGCCGGAAGCTGCGCCATATCCATATTGATGTAGATGTCGGCACTGCCAATCGCCAGTATTTTTTGTTTCATCTGTTTTTTTCCTCCAAGATGAATAAGATGATTAAAGCTTTATTATGTTTGCCTCCCGTCCCGTCAAAAGCTCCGCTTCGCGGGAATGGCAGGTAAACAGAAAGGTCTGTAGCTTGTCCTTAGACAGATCCTCTAAAAGCAATAGGATCTGCTCCGCCCTGTCTCTGTCCTGAAATACCAGGCTCTCGTCGAGGCACAGCGGAATTTTTTCGTGACACAAGAGGTCAATTAGCGCAAGCCTCATAGAAAGGTAGATAGCGGAGCGTGTGCCGTGGCTGAGCGCCTCGGGAGGTCTTGTAGCGTTGTCATAGGTATAGCTCAGCGCAAATGAGGGGCTTACTCCTATTTGTGAGTATTTTCCGTCTGTTATCTTTTCTGTCGCGCGGCAAGCGTAGGCGCTTAAATGCGGCGAAAGTCCCTGACGAAGTCTGTCGGATGCTCCGCTTATAGCCTCGGACGCTAAAACATATGCGTTATACTGAGCTTTAAGCTTCGAGAGCCTGTCCTCGTATTCGTCGATGC
The DNA here is from genome assembly GCA_015065175.1 of Oscillospiraceae bacterium. Taxonomy (GTDB): domain Bacteria; phylum Bacillota; class Clostridia; order Oscillospirales; family CAG-272; genus UBA1740. The sequence continues at coordinate 11,828 of SVQV01000021.1, forward strand.
GCTCCTTTATCTGAGAGGGGGAGTCTGCTTTGGCTTTGAGCACTGTATACCTGCTTCGAAGGTCTTTCTCCTTCAGCACAAGAGCTTTTTGCTTCTCTTGACAGAAAAGTAAAGTTTTGTTTACATCGTTGATGTCTATGCCCAGAACTGTCTTTCTTCTCTCGGGGGTAAGAAACTCATTCAATTCGCTTTCATCGAATTCGGAAAGATGTGAGGAAAGCTCGTTTATTGATGTTTCTAACTTCAATATCTCCATGCCGAGTCTTGCTTCTTCGGTACGGAAAAGATGTATTTCGGAAGAAATTTCTTTTAAAAGCTCATTTCTTTCTTCGGGGTCTTGCGGCATAGCTTTTCCTTTGCGGGCGAGAAGCTCACAAAGCTCGGACGCTCTGCTGTTCCGTGCGCTCTTCAAGTCGGAAATATTCTTTTGAGCAAGCGCGAGCGCAGGCATATTGCCTTGGATTTCCTTCTCTTTTTCGGAGAGGCTCGTCAGAAGGGAAATGAATTTATTACGTGACTTGCTCTTGAATAGCATATAAAGCGCATTGCATTTGCGGTGCTTCGACACGTAAAGTATAAGCAAGATGAGAGAAAGAAGTAAAATAACGGCTCCGCCTATAAGCAGGGCATCAAGCTCCGCCAAAGGAATAATTCTTGCCGCAATAAGAGAAAACGCGGCTATAAAAGATATGAAAAACAAACAGAGAAGGTTCTTTTTGCTCTTGCGGAGCGCAAGCTCTTGCTCGTACAGAGCGGAAATTCCTCCGTTTTTGTCTGCTATTTCAAAAGGCTCGGTATATTCTTTGGGAAGCTCGGTCTTTTTCTTGCATTCCGCTTCCGCTTTTTTAGCGTTTTCTATGCTTGCATCGGCATCTTCTATTCTTTTGTTCGCAACCGTTAACTCGGATACAAAGGAGCTGTCGGGACAAAATCCGTTTATTGTGTTGCGCTCTGTAAGGGAATCCTTTTCCTTTTGGAGTCCGTCCTTTTTTGCCTCAAGCGAGTGGAGCTTTTGAAAGCCTTCGGATATCTGAATCTTTTTGTAAATATCAAGAGCGGAGGAAAGGCGTTCTATCTCGTTTGATGTGCGTGAAAGCTCCTCTGTGGTCTTGTTCAGCTGAGACTCCTGCAGGAAGATCTGCTCGTTTTCCGAAACCGCTGCTTCAAGGCTTCGCTTTAATTCGGAGATTTTTACCGAAAGCTCGTATATCTCTCCGCCCTTTTCGTTTTTGTGGAGCAAAGCGCGGCGAGCAGAGTCTATTTTATCGAGCGCACGCTGTACGCCCACCTTTTCGTCTCCCGAAAAAAGCATATTTTCTATGGCTTCGCTTATCGCGACTCCGTCAACCGATGAGTCTGATATCTGGTTTACAAAGGCTATCCTGTCGAAAAGCTCCTCGGGTAGATTGAACAGAGCCTCTCCTGCCTTTTGCTTCGGGAATACCGGGGAATTGTCAGAGAGGTCTGTGATAGATGATGTCTCTCTGTATTGCTCTTTTCCCGATTGAGTTGAGAGAAGTATGGTTTTTCTGTCAATGCGGTATCTCTTGCCGTCCTCGGAGGAAACGGTCATACTGCCCTGTGCGGTGCTTGTCTCCCAGCTTATATATCTGCGCTTGTCGGAAATGCCTGTTGCATCGCTTTTTCCCGAAAAGCCGTAGAGCATATATCGAATAAAGGCGGCAACAGTGCTTTTTCCCGATTCGTTTTTTCCTTCTATAACGTTGAGTCCGCATCGGAAATCAAGCTCGGTATTTTTGAGCTTGCCGAACGAGACTATTGAAATTTGTTCTATGAGCATTATTTATCTTTCAGCTCCCGATAAGAATTTTATGGTTCTTTCAACAGAGTCCTTGGAATTATACCATGGCTCGTCCTCATAGCGATAATCAAATTTTTTGCAAAAATGGGATACGTCGTTGCGAAGCGTATCAAGATATGCAAGCTCAAGCTCGGAAATGTCCGAATAGAAATCCGAAAACTCTTTTTTGCTCAGCTTGTTTTTAGCGTAATTTATAATGTCGCTATAGTGAGGCAGACAGAAATAGGGCTGCTCCTTCAGCTTTTTAACGAACTCGCTGTCGTTCTGCCAGAGAAGAACGATGGTGGATATCATATTCTTCATGTGGTGGTCGGTTCTTCTGCATATGTAACAGGATTTTTTCAGACGTTCGAGCGATTTCATAGGCGCATTGCCCTTGCCTGTCAGGAGCGCGGTCAAGGTCTTATCGGAAACGTCGCTCTTTACCTTGTCGAGATGGCTTTCCATCATAAGAGCCAACCCGAGCCTGTTCTTGCGCGAGAACATCATATCGAAATGTGTCCCGCAGAAGCCCTCCTTGTTGGTCATTATACGTATATCAGGCTCCATCATAGAAGCGCCTAAAATAATATCAAGCTCATTATCCTGTAATTTCCTGTAAAGAGCGCAAACAGGGCACCCGCACTCCACTTTTCCTCTGAAAGCGTCAAAGGTCTCGTTCACGGGAATAGTATAAATTTGTTCCATATTTATCCTCCTTAAAGAAATACAGTTGATTTTTTAATAAAAATGTTGTATAATTACAGTATAGTAAATGGATATAACTATCTAATATATATTATACAATAAATTTCGCCCGATTTCAAGTGGCGAGACAAGGTATTTTCACATTTTTATATACGGAGAGCAAAAATGGAGAAAATTTTTTGTTACGGAAATACAAAAAAAGGAAAAAAAGCACTTTTTGTGTCGGGACTCGGTGATTACTCGCTCTCAGACACGCTCGAATGCGGACAGTGCTTTCGCTTCGATTTGGTAGATGAGGGAGAATATGAGTGCGAGTATACGGGAGTTGTAGGCAACAGCTTTCTTCGTATCGCACAGAGAGAAAAAGGGGAGCTTATTTTCTATGACACGGATAAAGAGCAGTTCGATTCCCTGTGGGAAAAGTATTTTTCCTTGGATACAGATTGGAAAAGTGTAAAGGCTGATGTTCTTTCGGCTCTGCCCGATAACGCTGTGTTAAAAGAAGCGGCAGAAGCGGGAAAGGGAATAGCCATTTTGAGGCAAGACATGTGGGAAGCACTCTTTTCTTTCATAATTTCGCAGAATAACAACATCCCGAGAATTAAAAAGATAATAAGACAGATATGCTTTCTTTACGGAAAGAAATGCGAGTCCTTCTGCGAGAATTGCGACGGATGCGGAAAATGCTATTCCTTCCCCACACCCGAGGATATTTTAGCAGCTCCCGATAAGCTCAATGAAGCCAAGGTAGGCTTCAGATACAGATATCTCTTAGATGCCGCGGAGAAGGTTGCGAGCGGTGAAATAGACCTTGAAAAGCTCAAATACCCCACCGACTTTGAGTATGCTAAAAGTGAGCTTTGCAAAATATGCGGAGTAGGTGACAAGGTATCCGCATGTATACTTTTGTTTGCAGGAAATCACTTGAACGCTTTCCCTGTAGATGTCTGGATGAGGCGAGCGATAGACGAATACTTTGACGGAGACCTCGACTATAAAAAATTAGGAAATTATGCCGGAGTCGCGCAACAGTATATTTTTCACTACATAAGAAACAAACAAAACAAATAGAATTATGTGAGGCAAAAATGAAGGTTTTAGTATTATCGGTCACGGCGGGAGAGGGACATAATTCCACCGCCAAGGCTTTAAAAAAGCAGTTCGAAGCTATGGGACACGAATGCATGGTGTTAGATACATATCTTAATATAAATAAAGGTCTTTATGACATAGTTTCCAAGGGATACCTGCTTACAGTGGATAAATTCAAAAAGCTGTATTCCAAGGTGTATACGAAGTTGGAGGGAAGGACTAAAAATTCCTATGAAGACAGCATTCCGCGAGCAGCTAACCGTATAATAGCGGGAAAAACCTACAGGACGATAGAGGAATATTCGCCTGACCTGCTCATCTATACTCACCCCTTCTGCGGGATTCTGGTTGACGTCATAAAGCAGAAGAAGGGAATGGACGTGACAGCTATAGGTATCGTTACCGACTATGTTATGCACCCCTTCTGGGAGGAGGCTCTGCGAACAAATTACATCGTGATACCGAACGAGCTTCTCATACCTGCCGCAGAGCGTAAAGGCTTCAAAAGGGAGCAGATACTTGCATACGGAATCCCGATAGACCCCAAATTTTCGCGCATTTCGCCAAAAGCCGAGCTACGCGCAAAATTAGGACTTGACGTGAACAAAAACACCGTTCTTATTATGGGCGGCAGTATGGGTTACGGCTCACTTTTGGATACTATAAAAAAGATAGACGATTTGGATTTGGACTTACAGATAATATGTGTGTGCGGAAACAACTCCGAGCAGAGAGAAAAAATAGACGCTCTCACCTTCAAGAAAAAGGTCTTGAATTACGGGTATGTAACTAACGTAGATGAGCTTATGGACGCATCCGACTGCATAGTTTCCAAGCCAGGTGGACTTACCACGAGCGAAACACTCGCAAAAAGACTTCCCATGATAATCTGCGACCCTATCCCCGGGCACGAGCAGAGAAATGCCGAATTTTTGCAGAACAACGGAGTTGCTATGGCGCTCGGAGGCGCATATTCGGTAGTAGATGCCGTACATCAGCTATTCTCGGTAGAGGGAAGAATTGATGATATGAGAAGAAGTATAGATATTATAAGAAAGCCGAATTCGACTTCAGATATCTGCAAATTTGCGGAGGAGGCTGTAAAGCGTGAAAAAGAGGAATAAAGGACTTTTATTTATCTGCATTTTGTTGCTTTGCGCTATTCTTACGTCGGTTAATGCTTTTGCTTCGGTTGAAGGGATTCCGGGCGGTGTAACCGTCGGCTTCGGCAATGACGGTGTCACAACAGAAAACTCCGAGCCTTCAAATCCAACCGAGGAGTTGCCTGTAAAAAACGAAGAAAAAGCAGCGGAAGAAAGCGCACCCGAAAAGCACGAAGAGCAGAGCGAGGAAAAAGAACGCAAGGAGAGACACGGTCTCGTTGATTTTCTCGCAAATCTGAAAAAAACGGGGGATCTGCTTGCCTCTCTTGCAGAAGGAAAGCTTGCTTTGGTTTACTCGGTGATGTTGCTTATAGCATCTCTTGCCGTCTGCTTCTTCACATACAGATTTATAAAGTATTGTATAGGGCTTTCCTGCTTCGGCATAGGAATATTTGTCACGGTTTTTGTCTCCGATAAAATGTCTCTGCTCACCTCGGGCAAGAGCAAGCTTATCTGCCTTTTGTGCGCTATACTTATAGGAATTATTATGTCGGCAGTTGCTTACTGTCTGCCTAAGGTGGGGATTTTCTTCTTTGCGGGGGCGTCGGCATACGTTATTCTGTCGGGTATAAAGGTTCCTTTCCCTGTCGCACTCGTAATAGCTGTTGTAGCGGCTGTTATAGCGGCATTGCTCGTTCGCGTGGCGGTTATAGTTATTTCCTCGGGCGTGGGAGGACTACTCTCGGGCGCGCTTATCTGCTCGTTTATAAAAGAGCTACCATTCGCCTATTTCCACATCCCCTTGGGCCTCGTTCTTTTCGTGCTCGGAATGTCTTTTCAGTTTGCAACCAAAAAGGGCAAAAAACACCGTGAAAGCGTCACAAGCGAGCAACAAAACAGTTGAATCTGATATAAAAAACAGGGGCTGAGCCATTCGCTTAATTATAAGCATTTGACTCAGCCCCAATAAATTTATTTAGTAAAACAATTCATTTTTGAGGAATGAATTCGGAGATATAGACGTTTATATCAACGTCATTTTTAATTTTATACATATCGCCGCAATCGACAACATTATGTCCGGAAACCAAGGTGACAGAGCCTATTCTTCCGCCGTTCGGATAATAGAAGGTGAGCGCGTAGCTTTGTGCCAAAGGCTCTGTGAGCTTTATTTTTTTAAGCTCAAGACTGCTTAATGTGTCGCATATTTCTCGGACGGATGCTTCGTCTGAAATTGTATAATCGGTATATGCTTGTTCTGTCGAAGAAAAAGCACGTATTTCTATACGTGAAGTGCGTGACAACTCGGGAAGCGTATCCTGCGAAAAACATGAGCAGAGACATAGCAAAATTGCCGCAACGGCAAAGAGAGCTGCTAATGTTCTTATCACATTATTACCTTTCTTTTATCACTAATCAGTATCCGAGAATGTCGGCTGCGATAGACTTAGCTTTCACATCTACTGTGGGGAGAGTTGATGGGTCTATATCCATAGCCTTCGCCAATGCATATGTCACAAAGCTTCCCATATAGCGACATCCCTCGTCATTATTGAAATGAGTGCCGTCGCTTCTTGCCGAGGCGGGAAGCGAGAGGGTGAGTGTATAAAGATCGTTAATTATGGTGTCGGTATCGGCGAGAGCGCGAATCGCCGCTTCATTCAGCGCTGCGATTTCGGAGTTTCTGCGCTCGTAGCCTTGCCCGCGAAACCACGGCTCGTCTACCGAGGTCGATGTCGCAAAAATCATTTTCGCCTTCGGAAAGATAAGCCGGAGGCGTTTGTCTATGCGGGAAATATAATAGGCGTAGATATCGGGGGGAGTCATCGGCTCGTCATTAAAAAGTCTGAGCGCATCCCAAAGTCCTGCGTTCCAATGCACGACATCTATATCACTCGGCCATTTACCGTTTGCTTTCCATTCATGAGCATAGCGAAGCGTGTATTCGGCAAATCTACAGTTATCGTTTGTGGGGGAATATATCTCTGCAACGTCTGCAAGAGCATTGCGCACGTATGCTTCATATCCCAGGCGGATAGAATCACCGAGTAAGACTATTTTTTTCATGTTAAATTACCTCTTTTCAGCGCGTATGATTATATAGAATGCAAAATCGGCAACGGAGATCGCTGCCGATTTTTTGACTGCATAAGAATTCTCTTTGATTTAAATTAGTGAACGATGCAACGCTCTGTATCCTGATCGAAGATGTGCATTCTGCTTGCATCAACTGCAACCTGGATGGAGTCGCCTGCGCGAGCGGTAGAACGAGCGGATACACGCGCGATGATGTTCTTACCGTTTGTAGCATCCTCCTGACCGTCAAAGCTGAGGTAGAGATATATCTCTGCACCCATAAGCTCTGTAACGTCAACTGTAACGTTCATAACGCTGTCGGGCATAGAAGCCAAGTGAGCGGGATCGTCATGGATACACTCGGGACGAACACCTATGATTACGTTCTGACCGATGTACTCCTTAAGTGCGGGGTTGTTAGCCTTGTCCGCAGGAACCTTAATGGAGTTCTTGCCGAAGGTTACGTAAAGGTCGGTGTCCTTCTTCTCCAATTTGCAGGAAATGAAGTTCATCTGAGGAGTACCTATAAAGCCTGCAACGAAGAGGTTAACAGGATAATCGTAAAGGTTCTGAGGAGTATCAACCTGCTGGATAAGACCGTCCTTCATAACAACGATACGTGTAGCCATTGTCATAGCCTCTACCTGGTCGTGTGTTACGTAGATGAATGTTGTCTCAACCTTCTTGTGAAGCTTTGTAAGCTCGGTTCTCATGGATGCACGGAGCTTAGCGTCCAAGTTGGAAAGCGGCTCGTCGAGCAAGAATACCTTAGGATTACGAACGATAGCACGACCGAGCGCAACACGCTGCTTCTGACCGCCGGAAAGAGCCTTCGGACGTCTTTCGAGCAAGTGGTTGATGTCGAGTATACGGGCAGCCTCTTCAACACGGCGCTTGATTTCTTCCTTCGGAACCTTACGGAGCTTCAAGCCGAACGCCATGTTCTCAAATACTGTCATATGAGGATAAAGAGCGTAGTTCTGGAAAACCATCGCGATATCTCTGTCCTTAGGAGCAACGTCGTTTACGAGTCTGTCGCCGATGAAGAGCTCGCCTTCGCTTATCTCTTCAAGACCTGCGATCATACGGAGAGTGGTGGACTTACCGCAACCGGAAGGTCCAACGAGAATAAGAAATTCCTTATCCTTGATTTCAAGGTTGAAATCAGATACAGCGGTAACACCGCCGGGGTACTTCTTGTAAATGTGCTTCAATGATAAACTTGCCATTTCATATACCTCCTGAATGGTTATGTTAATTTTTAGATTTTACTATGATATTATACCAATTTTTTTCGAAAAATAATAGTGGTTAATCGCACAAACTTTTCAGTCAAGTCTTGTGAAAGTTGCACAAAAATGATGCTGTTTCACTAAGTGACAACCAAAATGTTAAGAAACGTAATCTAATAAATTAGAATTACTCAACAACTACCATGTTCTTACAGCTGAGAGCTATTCTGTTTTTCGTGAGGTCAACGCTCTTTATGCGTACCTCTATAACGTCTCCGACAGAAACCATTTCGCTCGGATGCTTTATATATTTGTCGCTCATTTCGGAAATGTGAAGCAGACCGTCATAATGTACGCCGATGTCCACAAACGCTCCGAAGTCTACTACGTTTCTTACGGTACCCTTTAAGAGCATATCGGGCTTTAAGTCCTTTATGTCAAGCACGTCTGTACGTAAGCAGGGAGGAGGCAGACTGTCACGGATATCGCGCCCGGGCTTTTCAAGCTCGCCTATAATGTCAAGCAGAGTGGGCTCGCCGCATCCAAGCTCCTCGGAGAGCTTCGCCGTGCCTCTTATTGTCGCCTTCGCTCTCAAAGCGGAGATGTTTCCGCTCTTTACGTCCTCCTCGGTATATCCGAAGGTCGAGAGCAAGGACTTTGCTATAGCGTAAGACTCGGGGTGAACTCCCGTGTTGTCGAGAATCTCATTTGAACCCGAAACACGAAGGAATCCTGCGCACTGCTCGAATGCTTTGGCACCTATCTTCGGCACCTTAAGTATCTGAGCGCGGCTTGTAAATTCGCCGTTTTCTTCGCGGTAGGTAACTATATTTTTTGCGGCAGTCGCATTTATACCGGAAATGTGTGAAAGCAGGGAGTGAGATGCGGTATTGATATCTACACCGACACTGTTTACACAGTCCTCAACAACGCCGTCGAGTGCTTCCGTGAGGCGTGCTTGCTTCATATCGTGCTGATACTGACCTACACCGATAGCCTTGGGGTCTATCTTTACAAGCTCTGCCAAGGGATCCTGTAAGCGTCTTGCGATAGAAACCGCGCTTCTTTCGGTAACATCAAAATCGGGAAATTCCTCCGCACCGAGCTTGGAAGCGGAATAAACGCTCGCTCCTGCCTCGCTTACAATGGTATATTTTGTATCAAAGCCCAATTCGTGGATAGAGTCGGCTATAAACTGCTCGCTTTCACGGGAAGCGGTTCCGTTTCCTATGGCTATAACGTCAACACCGTATTTCTTTATAAGGTTAGCCACTACCTTGCGGCTCTTTTCGGTCTCCTCTCTCGGCTTCGTGGGGTAGATGACTGCCGTATCAAGCACCTTGCCCGTCTTATCAACCACCGCAAGCTTACAGCCTGTACGGTAGCCGGGGTCATAGCCAAGCACGGTCTTTCCCTTTAAGGGAGCCGCAAGCAAAAGCTTTCTTAAGTTGTCCGAGAATACCTTCAAAGCTCCCTCGCTCGCATTGTCGAAAAGCTCGCTTCTCACTTCACGCTCGACAGACGGGAATATAAGTCTGTCATAGCTGTCTGCAAGCGCACGGGAGATAAATTCGCACACGGGAGACTTCGGGTTCGTTATTACGTGCGACGAGATCTTTGAAAGCGCGGTATCGCGGTCAAGCTCAAGCGAGACACGCAAAAATTCCTCACGCTCACCTCTTGTTATAGCAAGAACACGGTGGGGGCGAAGCTTCTTTATTTCTTCTCTGTAGTCATAGTAATCGGCATAAACGGAGTCCTCATCCTTCGCCTGCTTGGTGGTTATAACACCGAACGAGAAGGCGAAATCGCGCAGCTCCTTTCTGTATTCTGCAACATCCGAAATGTTTTCCGCAATAATATCGGATGCGCCCGCGAGAGCTTCCTCCGCGCTTGTAACGCCCTTTTCCTCATCAATATAAGGAGCGGCTAATTCTTCGAGTGTACCCGCATATGTGTCATTCTGTTCAAATATGAGAAGCGCGAGCGGTTCGAGTCCTTTTTCCTTTGCGACAGATGCCCTTGTCTTTTTCTTCTGCTTGTAAGGACGGTAGATGTCCTCCAATTCGACAAGCGTTACTGCCTTGGAAAGAGCATCGGTTATTTCGGGAGTCAGCTTGCCCTGCCCCTCGATAGCCGCGGATATCTCGGCACGTCTTTCATCTAATTTACGAAGATAATTGAGCCTGTCCTCAAGCGCGCGAAGCGTGATATCGTCAAGACTTCCCGTAACCTCTTTACGGTAACGGGCGATAAAGGGGATGGTGTTACCCTCGTCCATAAGAGCGACAGTTTTTGTAACCTGATCCTCTGTCAGCTTCAATTCTTCGGCTAAAGTTTTAATAATATCCATAAAGTCCTCCAAAATGTAAACTATTATTTGCTAATTATTTGTTTCTGTTTTCGTAATGACTGCGTAAAAGCGCTATTTCTTCTTCGGTGCAGAGCCGCCATTCTCCTCGCTTGAGAGAAGTATCAAGTGCAATGCCCGCAAATTCGACTCGCTCAAGATAGGTTATTTTATTGTCGAGCGCCTCAAACATTCTCTTTACCTGATGGTATTTGCCCTCCATAAGCGTGACGAAGCCTTTTTTTCTCGTTTCGTCACATTCGAGCAGAGCCTCGCGGCAGACAATACCGCCGTCTATCTCCATCCCCGAGAAGAATATACTTTCCGCATCTTTTTTAAGAATACTCTCACATTCAAAAGCATATTTCTTTTTTACGTGATGCTTGGGAGAAAGGAGAAAATGCGAAAGCTCTCCGTCATTGGTGAGCAGCATAAGTCCTAAAGTATCACGGTCAAGCCGCCCGCAAGGGAACAGCCCTATCCTCTGAAGCTTTTCGGAAAGCAGCTCGGTGACTACAGGATATTTTCCGTCCTCTGTTGCGCTTATATAGCCCGAGGGCTTATTTAACAGCACGTAGGTGAATTTACTGTAAACTATTTCTTCACCGTCAAAGGTGACCCTGTCATTTTGCTCGTCAATATGAATGTCGGCACGTTTGACCGTCTCGCCGTTTACCGAGATACGTCCACGCTTTGCGGCAAGCGCGCATTCCTTGCGCGACGCTATACCGCATTCCGAAATAAATTTATCTAAGCGCATACCGCCCCGCCTTTTTATTTCTATAATTGGTTAAAATTAACCTACCCTAATATTTTACAATATTTTCTCAAAAAAATCAACAATAAAATATTAAATTAAATAAAAAAGGACGCGCAAGCGTCAAAATGACAATTGCAACGTCCGTATATGAAATTTATCTGTCTCTGTTCTTCACCGAAATGACTATAAAGATAGAGGAGAGCAGGATGAGTGAGCCTGATGCGCCGTACAGGAGAGCAGCAGTGCCGCCTACCCATTTAGGTGTGTAGGACATTTTTGCATTCGGTGTCGCTTCCTCCATCATTCTAAGCTCTCTTTGGTGATTTGGTATCGTTACCGCTAAGATAAGGATAGCGAAAACAAGAAAAACAACAGCAAATAATGTATACCATTCGCTTTTTACCATTAATAACCTCCTTAGGTGTGATTTTATCAATTTATTTCGTTTACAGTGCCGATAAATACGGGCAATTCAGAATTGTTGTCGTAAATGACGTACATAAACGGGCGGTCAAAAACGAGACGTATCATTTCATTCATAATTACTTCGGCAGACGTTTTTGTCAGTACTACCGCAGTTGATGCCGCTGCCTTTGTTCCGCTCGATTTAAAGTCAATGTGCGTTTTGTGAATAATTTCGCTTATATTCAGAGGTGTGTCGGATATCTTTGAAAAATTCGCTTCGCCCGAAAATGCGCTTTGCCAGCCCATGTCAGCTATAATTTCAGAAGCGGAAATGCTGTAATCGTAAGAGAAACTTGGTACTGTTGCTCTTAAAGGAGCCTTTTGTCTTTCATCGAAAAGCGCTTTTAAGGTGTCTCCGTCGAGCGTCGATATGAAATCGGAAAGTGAAATGCCTTCCTCGGGCAACAAAGCCGCAAAGCTGTAGCTTCCACCCTTATAGCTTTTCATAAAGCCTCTGACGTTTTTTCCTTCAAGATAAGTGTTTTCGGATGATGTCATCATTTCCGCCTGGCAGTCGTCGCTTAAGCCATGGAAGGTCTTTTTTGAGAATTCCGTGTAGGGTGATGACCATTCGGCGTCAAAAAGGACGGTATTTATTAAGCACATTACCGCATCCGGTGTAAGCTCGTCCAGAATTTTTTCTATCTCTCCGTCGGTATTTTCCTTGACCCAATTATTGATGTCGGCAAGAGTCTGCTCGTCAAATGTGGCGAGGTATGCATCAGCGCCGTAATAGGTAGCGTTGGTTTTTAAGAAGTCTTCTTTCACATCAAATCCGCGCTCGTCCTTTATCCAAATGGAATTGGCAGTATTAAGCTGACTGTTTTGCGCCTGTCTGTAGGCATAAATACTCTTGTTCAATATGTCAAGCCCTCCGAAAAGCGCTTCGGCTTCTGTAAGAGTAGTGCCGTCAGCTCCGTTTGCCGTCATTCCGAGTGCCATTATAACAGACAAAGGCGAAATGAGCGAGTTTTTGCTGTTATCAACAGAGTTTTTGAAAAGCTCGGTCGAGAAGGAGAAAAAGCTGTCACGGAAATTTTCGTTTTCTTCCTTGCTCAGCTCGGATGCATCCGTGTATGCCGTTACGTTCTCCATAAGGTCAACAGTGCCTCTTGCGTTTGCTTCGATTGCCACAAAGGAACAGGAATTAAGGCAAAATGATACCAATATTAAAAGTGACAAAAGGCTAACTAAAGTTGTCAAATTTCTGTATTTTTTCATTGTAAAACTCCTTTTTAGTTAAAATCGGTCTAATTTTCGCACATTACCGCATAAAAAGCTATGCAGGTGTCAACATCGGATTTTTTTGCCGCTACAGTAATAAAGTGTCCCGATTCGTCATCCGTTACGATTTCGGGGGAATTTGTCTGACAGACATTTATCTGAAATGCTTTTCGGTCGTTGTAAACAGAGTCCACATCAAAGCGCAAGGAACCGCTGTGCGCGTATTTGTAAACTACAAAGAGGTCATTTTCCTCGAAAAATTCTTCATCATAATCCTGACAGGCACTTTCAAAGGACATTATTTCGTCGTATCCGTAGGATAAAGCAAAGGAATCCTTTATCGCATCTTTAAATCTTTGCAGGTCGGATTTCGAATGCAAGACGATAAGCGGGAGATTTTCACGTGCGTTTGGGCTTATCATCTTGTCCGAATGGTAGTTGTCAAAATTCGCAATTCCGAAGTCTAAAAGCGCATTAAGGTCGCCTGCCCCGGCATAAGAAACCTTGACCTCATAATTTTCGGACAGCCATTTACCCTTGTATGTGCTGATACCGTGCCAAACACCTTTTTCTTGCATATATCCTAACTCCGACAGGCTTTCAAGCACAGAGCTTTTTATATCGGAGCGAGAGCCGTTTCCGAGCTTTATGACGAAATACGCGCCTGTTTTTCCGGGATATGATTCTGCAATTCCGTCGTGAAGAACTAAAATCTTATCACCCGTGTCAAGTCTTGAAAACATATTTTCGTTTTTCGTTCGGTTGCTCATTACAACGGGAGAATTGCCGAGGATAAGCATATCCGAGCCGCTATCCGTCAAAAGATACCTTCCGCTTGAAAAGGATAAGCTTCTGTGCGCCATCAGAGCAAAAATAAGCGCGAGGACGATAAGCAGAGAGCCGATAATTATCAAAGGAAGCCTTAAGACTTTTGTTTTCATTTTATTTGTCCTCCTCTGTTTGATTTTCAGGAGTCAGCTTTTATCTCATCAAGAATATCGAAAAATTCCTGTCCTACAAGGTGATAGGAGTTTCCTATGGAATAATTGACAGTGATTTCCGCTATTTTTACTTCGGATTTTTCTTCTAAAGCAGAATACTTTGAGAGCGCTAAAAGTATTTTTTCCATATCATTTCCGCTCTTATATACAGAGGCGGTAGAGCTTGTTATGACTATTTCTATAGAAGTCGGTGCTTCGTCAGCGGGATATGGAAATTTTGTCGCCTCTGCGGCAGTCGACTGTACACTTTCCGTGCTTGCCTGTGTTTCCGCAAAGGCAGGTTCTATTTCCTGCGGCGCTTCAATCTCGTGTTTTTTATCGTAATCTGCGGATGCATCTTTGACTGTTTCAAATTCGTTTGCCGCGTAGTAAATATCTTCCGAATTGTCATGTTTGGGACCGTAAGCATTGTTTACTTCCGCTTCAGCCGACTTCTTGGGGGCAAAGCTGTCGAGCCCTACGGGAGAGCGGAGAAGTGCGGTAAATATAAACAGTACGCACAGAGACGATGTTGTAAGAGCGAGAGCGGTTTTACGTCTCTTTTTTCTTTTTTCAAATATAATATTGCTTTTTGTAAAAACACTTTCCTCGAAAGCGGACTTATCCTTCATACTTGTATCCCTCCTTTTCCAAAACGGTACGGAGCGCTATTTTCGCGCGGTAGACGATATTTTCCATTTGTTTCCTGCTCTTTTTCATTACCTTCCCCGCCATTTCGTATGACATATCTTCAAAATATATCAGGTGAAGAGCTGTGAGGTAGTCGCTGTTTAGCTTATGCATTGAGCTATGTAAAAGCTTCTTTTCCTCGTTTTTGAAAATCTCCTCTTCAAATTCCACATAGTCCTCGCTCGCGTTTAAGAGCAATTCCTCGCCGTCGGGCATAGAAAGCCTGTTTTTGCGAATAAGGTCTACCGCCTTGTTTCTCGCTATTGTGAACAGATAGGTCTTAAGTGAATTTTTGAAGTTGAATCTGTGAGGGTGAACTATAAGCTCTACAAAACAGTCCTCGGCAAGCCCCTCGGATAACGAGAGATTGTTCAAGTATCTGTTTATGAAGAAGATAAGATTTTTGCGGTATATGTCTATAATTTCCGAAAATGCGCCTTTGTCTCCGTTGAGAAAACGGTGGTAGCTACTTTCACCGTTGCCCATTTTTCTTCTCCTCTCGGATTTTTCATCCTTTATTCGTGCGAAAGGTAAAAAACTCTCACATTAAATAAAAATTTCTTCGTTTAATTTATTTTACCACGCTATATGTATATATGTCAATGCGTTTTATAGTGTAATTTTTTGAAAAAGCGGAAAAAAGGGTTGCTTTTTAGGACTTTATAAGATATAATTATTAGGTAAAGATTTCTTTCGGAGGTAATGCAGATGTTTGAGCCAATTACGCCCGAAGAGGCGGGCATTTCGAGTAAAAAGGTACAGGAATTTATTTCCTACCTTGAGCGCAGAGGCTTTGCCATGCACAGCGTTCTGCTTATGAAGGGCGAGAAGCTTTTCGGTGAATACTACTGGAAGCCGTTTGACCGTGATTTTTGCCACAGAATGTATTCCGAGACAAAGAGCTATGTAGGCGTGGCTATCGGTCTTCTGGAGGAAGAAGGCAAGGTAAACCTTGATAACAGTGTAATCTCCTATTTTCCCGAAAAAGCAGACGGAGAACTCCCCGAATATTTTGATAATATAACAGTAAGGGACATGCTCAGAATGCAGACGGGAACAAGCGCGGGCAACTGGTTTACAAGTGATGACCCCGACCGCACGCATCTGTATTTTAACCGTGGCAAACAGAAATGGGTAAGCGGCGCGCATTGGGAATATGACAGTGCAGGCTCGCAGGTGTTAAGCTCGCTGGTCGAAAAGCTGTCAGGTATGTCGTTGCTCGATTACTTAAAGAAAAAGATATTTAACGAAATAGGCACATTTAAGAACGCCGAGGTGCTGAAAACAAGGAACGGCGACTCCTGGGGAGATTCCGCGCTTGTATGTACCCCGCGTGATATGATATCCTTCGCGAGATTCGTTATGAATTACGGTACATGGCACGGAAAGCGTCTCATGAACGAACAATATCTGCGCACCGCCACAAGTCCTCTTTCGTATAACGATACTGTGGGATTTGAAGCCGCAAACGCACAGGGCTACGGCTATCAGATATGGTGTACCGAGCAGGGCGGCTTCGCCTTTAACGGCATGGGAAGTCAGTACACGGTATGTCTGCCGAGCAAGGACATTATTTTCGTATGCACCGCCGACAATCAGGGGCGCGCGGGTGCAACAGATATGATGTGGTCAGCCTTCTTTGATTATATAGCTAACAATATGCAAGAGTCTCCTTTGCCCGAGGACAAGGAAGCATATGCGGAGCTTCAAAAGGCTACCGAGGATTTAAAGCTTAAGTATGTGAATGGTAATGCGACATCCGCATATCTTGAGAAAATAAACGGAAAAAGCTTTATCTGTCAGGACAACGCGCAGGGCATTGTAAACTTTTCTTTGCGTTTTGACAAAGAAAAAGGAGAGTTCCGCTATAAAAACGCTCAAGGAGAAAAGGTTCTGCCATTCGGAATAGGAAAGAATCATTTCGGTAAATTCCCACAGTACGGCTATTCAAACGACTTTGGCGGAATGAGAACCACCGACGGATTTTTATATAATTGCGCAACCTCAGGCGCTTGGAAGTCCGAATTCCAATTTGTGCTTGTGAGTCAGATAATAGACAGGTATTTCGGCAACTGCTGTACGGTATTTTCCTTTAAGGATAATACCGCCACAGTATCTATGGTTTCGAACGCGGAGGATTTTCTTTCCGAATACAGAGGAATCATTCTTGCAGAAATGCAATAATTTTATAAAGGAGTAAGAGAAATGTTTGAGAGGATAACACCCGAGCAAGCGGGAATTTCAAGTGAGAGTGTAGCCGAATTTATTTCCTACCTTGAGCGCAGAGGCGTAATTATGCACAGCGTTCTGCTTATGAAGGGGGATAAGCTTTTCGGTGAATATTACTGGAAGCCCTTCCACCGTGATTTCTGTCACAGAATGTATTCCGAGACAAAGAGCTACGTAGGTGTGGCTATCGGTCTTTTAGAGGAAGAAGGCAAGGTGAACCTTGACGATAAATTCCTCTCTTATTTTCCCGAAATGATAGAAAGAGAAGAGCTTGGATATCTTAGCGAGCTTACAGTAAGAGAGCTGCTTACAATGCAGACCTGTAGCTATTGCGGCACGTGGTTCGGAAATCCCGAAGCAGACCTCTTTGATGCATATATAAATAAGTCGGGTATGAAATATCCGTCAGGCACTCGCTGGGAATATGACAGCGCAGGCTCGGAAATGCTCACACGTATCGTTGAAAAAATAACGGGGATGTCCTTCCTCGATTATCTGAAAAAGAAGCTCTTTAACGAGATGGGTACATTTAAGACCGCCGAGGTCTTGAAAACTCCCGACGGCTATTCATGGGGCGGCTCCTCCTTGCTCTGCACTCCGCGCGATATGATGTCCTTTGCCAGATTCGTTATGAATTACGGCACCTGGGAGGGCAAGCGACTGATGAACGAGAATTATTTGAAAGAGGCGACTAAAAAGCAGGTCTCCAATAATAACGGCGGCTTTGAGAACTCACAGTCGCAGGGCTACGGCTATCAGATA
>SVQV01000022.1 GCA_015065175.1 Oscillospiraceae bacterium
TTGACAGACCAACTCTATTATACATCAAAGGAGGTATTTTTTCTACGCATAGCTAAAGCTTTTTGGTGCCACCAGCACTGCTGGTGGTTGAGGGGACAAATCAAAGGAACCTGATGGGCGCAAGCGCCCAAGAGGTTCCTTGATATTCGACGTTTTACCGTCGGAAATGTTTAATTAATTTGCTACTTACGGAGTAACGGGAGCAGGATCGGTAACTACTACCTCAAAGGTAAAGCTACTTGCCGCGTAATCGATGCTAGTAGTGGCATCTGTTGTAGCGGTGGTCGTTACCGTAATATCATATTCACCTGCTGCGTTAAAGGTCAAGGTAGAACCTGCGATTGTCGCACCTGTGGTGGTAGCATCCTCAAACGCAAAGGTCATTGTAAGAGCAACGGGAGCGTCATGCAATACCAAAGTTGTAAGGTCTACCGTGTCGGAGGTGGTGTACTCAAACGTTGCGTCCGCGTTTTCAGAGATATTCACGCGTTTAACAATACCAGTAATCTGCTCATAACCGTTTTCAGTACCTAATGTTACACCATAACCGTTTTGTTCAAGAACCGCCTTAACTCTTGTAGCGAAGTTGTTAAATACCTTCTCGATATCCTTGATGGTGTTAGCATCAGCTGTCATAGCAAATGCATCATCACGAGCCAGCTTGGAAAGTGCAATGATAGCATCAAAGGTTTTAGCATCAACAAAGTTATCAGTAATAGCTGTAGAACCTGTTAAAGTTTTCTTTGTATCCCAACCCTTGATATAAGAACCGAAGGTACCCCAGTTTGCAGAAGTTGCAGATGCCTTGTTGTACATTATTTCACGAAGAGTCTCAAATGTGGTATAGAAGTCGTTCTTTGCCTCATAACCGAAGATGGTATCCAACTCAGCCTTATTAGTAGATCTGTAATTCGAACTATCACCAAGAGCCTTAACAGCACCAATCTTAACGTAGTTTTCAGCAATTACATCAGTGTAGTTACGGATATCGTAAACGAGATCTTCCTTCTTCAAGCCAAGGAAGTCGTACGCATCCTTCTTATTAGCGGGCAAGTTGTTGGTAGTATCAGCATCAGTATTATCAAGAAGCGTAGTACCACGAGTATATTCTACAGAATCCGTACCGGGTACAACAGTATAAGTAACCTTATAAACCTCAGGAACTATACTGAACTTACCGTTTGAGAAGTCTGTTACAACCTTCAAAGTAACCGCATAAGTGTTGTTATCGTACTTAAATTCGATGGGATTTGTTGCATCGTCCGCCTTGCTTACCTTTTCGTCAGAGGAGTCATATACAACCAAGTCAGCGGTCTTACCGTTAGAAACTATAGCGTATGTATAAACCTCATCGTCGAACTCAATCTCATCCTCAACATTCCAAATGCCGTAGTTGTAGAAGGTTGTAGTAAGATTTGTAACAATAGTGTTGAAGTCGCCTGAACGAGCTGTATCTTTTACATATGCAGGCAAGAACTTAGCGTAAACAGAGCTGATAGACGAATCCAAAGCTGCCTTATAAGCCGCAGAATCAAAGCCTGTGATCTTATCGTCAGCATTTCTTATTGCATACTTAAGAGGATCTACAGAGTAGATAGCGCCCTGATAAGAGATGGGGTAAAGCTCTAATGTATTATTCCATACCTTGCCGTTTGAAGTACCGTAAAGACCTGCTGCAGAAGAAACAGTTGAGTGATACTTGTACTTGGAAACATTAAGAACTGCATAAACAGCATCTCTTATTGTCTTATACTCTTCATCTTTAGAGCCTCCAAGTCTGCCAAACATAGCAAACTCAAGCACCATTTCACCGGTAACGGCGGTGGAACCATCTTTGCTATCTTTCCACGGGTTAACAGTATTTCCTTTGTCAGCAAGCAAAGGATAGTTATCCTGAACACCAGCGAGATTAGAGTGAATAGGAGCTGCGATAGAATAGAACTCTGCAACCATATCTGCGCAGTAGTCGATGATAGCTGTAAGAGGAACATCAAGCTCTTCGTCATCATCCGGAACGTCTGCCTTCAAGCTCTGCAAGGTATTAACGATAGCTGCATCATCAGCATCGAAGAGATCCTCGAGAGTCTTTTCAAGCTCGATAACATTCTTGATTCTTGCATAAGAATAGATGTCGATCTGAGCGGGCTTAAGATCACTGAAGTAGTAATCTTTAGTACCGTATGTGAACTTAATCTGCTCGTCATCTTCATCGTACATAGCAGGATTCAATGCAGCCTGCCATGCGATGTACTCGAGAGCAACCTCAGCAGAGTCAGCAATAACTTCCTTCAAGCTTTCCTTATAGTTAGCATAAACGGTGTCAAGAGAAGCCCAGTCAATCAAATTCATGAAGTTCTCATCGCCGATTACTATAGGAGCAGTAGCCCAATTGAAGATATCTCCATCCTCAATGAAATCGTCCTTCTCATCTTCGTCAGCATCTGCAAAGTCTTCATAGTCGTAGTTATCCTTAGGTACGAAGAGATCTGTAAAGATAGAAAGAGTCTTAACTGTAACGCCCAACTCGAGAGCTTCCTCGATGTCATCATTGATGTCATCAGCAGCCTTCTTCTTAGCAAGGAGGTCATTGTAAGACTTCTGCATAGCAGTGAAGATTGTCTGCTTGCCAGGAGTACCAGCATCAATGTCTACAGTAATATTGATATCAAAGAGTTCGTCAAAGATTCTCTTGATGTTATGATCATTAGCAGTGATCAAAGTAGCAACATCATACTGAGAGCCAAGAGTTTCAAAATCCTTGATCTCGCTCGCATCGATCTGATCGAAGCCGCCTTCGTATGTGGTTGTACCGCTAACAGTCTTTGCCTTACCAAAGTACCACTCAACAACTGCACCTACAGCGCTGCCGTACTTCTTGAAATCAAATCTGTAATCTACTCCACCGAGCTTTTCTTCAGATGCATCGAGGAAAGCTTCAACATTGATAGCGGAAGCTGTCTTTTCGAGGTATGCGAAGTACTCGATAACAGTAGCATTGGACTTATAATCAGTATAGATGCCCTTGTTCTCGGGGTCGATTATAGCTGCAACATTAGCATCTTCAACACCGTTAACATCCTTAAATCCGTACTTTGCCTTCCAAGCAGCAAGGTCAGCCTTGATGGTTGCGAGATTGTTAACATGCTTTTCATACTTAAAGTCAGTATATACGGGCTTGCCTGCAACAACTGCTGCAGCAGGATCTGTTTCAAGGTCAGCAATCTTCTTTATAGACTTAGCAAGTGTTTTAGCTTCTTCAGCAGCAGCCAAGAGCTGTTCAACTCTTGCAGCGGAAGCAACTACAGCATCCCAAGCGTAATCATTATCATACTCAAGAACATAGTCCTCGCCAACGAATGCCTGACGGAATGTCTCATAAGCAGCGAGAAGCTCTGCATTGTTAGCCTTTACAAAATACTTGTTGTTCCACTTAGCGTATGCTTCCTCAGCATCCTCAAGAGCGTCGTCTATTTCAGGGAAGTAAAGGAGCTTAGAAACATCAAGCTCTGCGCCAGCAACAGTCACACTGAAGAGATCATAAACAGCAACAATTACAGCGTCTGTAATCTGAGCAGCCTCATACATTTCTTTATAAAGGATGTCATCCTCGTCAAAATCGGACTCATCAACGATTGTTCCGTGATTTACGCCTGTGTAACGGTAGTACTCGGTGTAAACAGTCTCAACAATGTCGATCTGATCTTCGCCAAACTTTGCGATAACGTCCTTATCCTTTGCATCCATCTCTGTCAAAGCAGTTTCGATAAGAGCGGTTGCATATACAACGTCAAGTACATCATAATCGCTGTCAAAGTCGATAGCTTCGTATGCATCAACAACTCTCTCTACATATGTAGGAGTACCTGCGATAGTAGCAACGAAGTTAGCAACAAGCTGATTGATGTAATCAACTGTGTTTGCCTGGTAGATAGCAACTACAGTAGCATCATAAAGATCTACCATAGCTTTGATATCTTTCTTCTCATACTTTACGTTAGCCAAAGCGGGAATCAAAACAGGATCACACAACAACCACTGTTTAACATCTTCCTGCTTAGCGATCTTAAGATCGTCCTCTGTCTTTCCGTAAGCATATGTAAAATATGTCTTAAGGAAATCGAGATCCTTGTTGTTGAGAACCTGGTAAGCATAGTCAGAAACGACCTTCATGTCCTCTGTAGGAGCTGTTGTAACAGGAGCTGTTGTTGTGGGAGCAGCAGTTGTCTTAGCTGCTTCAGCAGCCTGCTTCTCAGCTTCTTCAGCCTTCTTCTTAGCTTCTTCGGCAGCCTTAATAGCTTCCTCAGCCTTCTTGTTTGCCTCTTCGAGAGCCTTCTGAGCCTCGGCAGCGGCCTTTGCAGCAGCTTCGGCAGCAGCAGCGTCAGCAGCGGCTTTCGCCTCTTCAGCTTCTTTTCTTGCAGCTTCTGCAGCAGCAAGTGCTTCCGAAATCGCAGCGTTGTTTGCCTTATTAGAGCCACAACCTACCAAAGCGGCAGGAACTACCATAAGCACTACAAGTACAATGGCAAGAACTCTAACAAAACGAGAATTTGCGTTTTTCATGGTTTGGAACCTCCTAAAAAATTTGTTTCGGTTTTTACTCGAGATATGAGTTACCTATTTCTCGACTGTCTCATTATAGCATAGGGTTTTTCATTTGTCAATACTTTTTCGATACTTTTTTTTGGAATTAAATCAAAATTTGTGTTTTTTTAACAAAAACGGGGTATTTTTTTTGGTAAAAACCACTTTTGACCCTTTTTTTCATCGCCTTTTTTGTAAGTTTTCAACATTTTCAGACTTCAAAATAAAGATTTTTTTCACGATTTCAACATTTTTTCAAAAATCCGAGAAACGGCGCGCCTTGCGAAATTTGAAAATCGAAAATTGAAAGTTGAAAATTAAAGGTTAAAAGGAGAAATCCGCAGGCGGCTTTTAGTCTTATTTCCGCGCGTCCGAAAATCACGCGCCTTCCGTTGCACCCTCCTTATATATAATGAAAGAGCTATCGGTTTTGTTCACCGAACCGCAGTGAGAGCCTGTCACGAACGGACAGTCGAGGGAGCGAAACGGCGCGAGGGCAATGAATGAAAGCCTAAATGGCTTTCAGATCCCGAGCGTGACCGAACCGCAGCGAGAGCCTGTCACGAACGGACAGTCGAGGACGCCTGTCCTTACAAAAAACTAACGTTTTCGTTCTCTCGCCGCCGCGGCGCGCGGTTGAATTGATAGGTTTTCGGCGGGAGCAGAACCCCCACCCTACCGCACACAGAGGTGCCGATTACTTTGTATCATGGGAAGCAGAAAACGTCGATAGGAAACATTGATAGGATAATGGATAATGGATAATGGATAAAGAATGATGAATGATGAATGATGAATGATGAATGATGAATAATTGAGGTGGAAATCTGTTTGCGGATTTCTTCGTTTAATTTTCAGCTTTCAATTTTATGTTCTGAATCATTCGGGTATTGACATAACGGCACAGATATGCTATAATAATAACGGAGAGCACCGATGACGGTTGCTTCCCATTTATTTGGTTAAAGAATTAACCGCCTAAGATCGGGAGTCGCAGGCGGTTAATTCTTTTTATTATGATCATCTATGTAAGTCAAAAGCGCTATCAAGAATCCGCGAACAGGAACAACAGCTCCCAAGTAACGAACATGAGCATCACCTCCCCTCCCGGGAAGGCAAAAAGAATCTGCGTTCCCGATTAAGGGAAGCAGCCGCCACCGTATTTGGTGCTCTTCGGGTACTAAGTACCGGCTACATTGTATCACGAAAAAAAAGAGAATGTCAATAGGCGGATTTTATAATACACCATTTGAAATCAAAGGAAGAAATCCGCAAACGGATTTTCTCCTCAATTCTTCATTATTCATCATTCATCATTCATTATTCATCATTTTACATTCCGCATTACTATATATGTTATGTATATATAAATATATAATATATTATATTATTATATAATAAAAAGGAAGGTTTTCGTCAAAACGGGGTTTAATTTTACGAAAAAGAGGTGGCTTAAAAAGCCTGTTTTTTGGCGTTTTGTAAATGTTTGTTTACAAAATTAAGTTTTTGTGGAAATTTTAGTTTAAAAATCAAAAAATCGGCTCGAAAGCCGATTTTTTGTTACTCTTTGTTTGCTTTTTTCAGCAGATCAGCATTGAAATGCCGTAAATTACTACCATGTGCAGCGGATAGAAGATGTAGAAAGCATATTTGTTTCTCACCTTTCCGCGTGTTCCGTCATAGAGCGCGATAGGCAAAAGCGCCATAAGTCCCCACCACTGATTGCCCTGCATTATGAGAGCGAGCAACAGAAGTCCTACTGCCGTAAGAGTTAATTTCTCATACTTGTTATTGCCGAGGGCGGCAAAAACGGGAAGCAAAACTCCCGCAAAGCCGTAATCGAAATATACGCCTACCCTTTCAAGCAGTATACAGAGCGCAACCGTAAGAGCGAGCGCTCCCAAAAACAGAGGGGCAGGCGCTTTCTTGTTTTTGACGGCTAAAAGCAGATAAATGAGCGGAATTGACAGCGAGAAGGTAAAGAGGACATTTAAGTACATGTCCCCTGCCGCCACAAAATAACCTATCTGGCAGACAAGAGCAACTATAAAGACCTCTAAAAAATGCCGTTTTTTATGCCTTGTATAAAAGCATCCCTCCGCAAGCAAATACGCGAAAATCGGGAAGGCAATTCTTCCTATTATTCTGAACGGGCGGTAGTCGTCAAGGAGTATAAGTCCCACATGATCGACCGTCATAGTTATCATTGCGATAATTTTCAAGACCGCGCCGTTTAAACATCCGATTTTTCTATTCATCAGATATACGCAAACAAGAAATGCGCGCTCTGCCTGTCAAGAGCGGTGTAGTCCTCTATCTCATAACGGTTATCGTTGGAGTCTCTTATGATGACTCTCTTAGTTCCGCGCAGGTGCTTTATATCGCTGTGGTGATTTCTTATTTGAAAGCTGACCTCGCCTCTGTCGGTGAGGACCGTCCAGCTAAGCGCTCCCGTTCTTTCGTTACAGGAAAGAACCTTCTGTATTTTCGGTATCATATAATACTCGTGGAAGCAATCACGAAGCGCCTGTGCGGAGTCCTCGTCAAGCTCGGTAAGGTCACGGACGAAGGCAAACTCCTTTTCATTTTTATCAAGGAGAGTTATAAACATCGTCTGGTTGGTAATGGGAAAAAGCATACGCGGCTCTAAATTCTCGTAAACTGTTCCGTCCTTCATTGTGAGCTTCACAAAATAGAGGTCTGTGCGTTCAAGCTTACCTACATATTTATCAACATAAATTCTTGCCATAGCTCTGCCCTCTCATTCAAATTTTTCGGCGCGGCGGGATTCCGTCACCTTGTCGGACATTGACTGTATCTGGACTAATCTATAATACTTGCCCTTCTTCTCCATAAGCTCCTCGGGAGTGCCGCATTCGATTATCTCACCGTTATCGACAACCACGATTTTGTTAGCCTTGGAAAGCGTGGAAAGTCTGTGCGCTATCATAAGTGTGGTTCTGCCCGTTATGAGATTTTCTATAGCCTCCTGTATCAGATGCTCCGTTTCGGAGTCAACAGAGGCTGTAGCTTCGTCAAATACAAGCATTTTCGGGTTGCGGAGCATTGCTCTCGCAATAGAAATTCTCTGACGCTCACCGCCCGAGAGACCTACACCGCGCTCACCGAGCATAGAATCGTAGCCGTCGGGCTGTCTTACGATAAACTCATGGGCGTTTGCTACGTCGGCGGCATTTATTATTTCATCCACAGAGAACGTGTCGTCTCCGTATGAAATGTTATTATAGATAGTATCTCTGAACATCTGCGGCTCCTGCTGAACATAACCGATATGAGAACGGTAGTAGTGCATATCTATATCTCTTATGTCAACACCGCCGACTGTTATCTGACCTTCATAGTGGTCATAATAGCGGAGCAAAAGATTTATAAGCGTTGATTTGCCCGAGCCTGTTGTGCCGACTATACCGACAACATCGCCCGGCTCAATTCTGAGGTTAATGTTTTTAAGCACCTTTTTAGTGCGGTCAAACGAGAAATTGACGTTCTTGAACTCGATAGCACCGCCTATGTCGGCGTTCGTGTTGCCCTTACCGAAGTCATGCTCGGGCTCGGCATCGAGGATGTCCATAATTCTCTCGACCGACGCTTTAGCACTCTGTATAGTATCAGAAAGATTTGCAAAGAAGTTTACGGGACCGTAAAACATAGCTGCATATGTAATAAAGGAGACCAAGAGACCGACAGAGATAGTTCCGATGCCGGAAACCTGTCCTCTGATTACAAGAATACCGCCGAGCAACCATATAACGACCTTGCCGCAGCTCATAAAGAAATTAATGATTGCGGGATATGTATTCAGTATCTTACCTGCATTAGAGTCTATCTTTCTCCATTCCTCAACAGCCCCTTTGAAGGTATCTGTGGTGTTCTTCTCGTTAGTAAAGGATTTTATAACACGAATACCGGGAATTGTATCTGTAAGAACAGAGGTTACTGCCGTTGAGCGCCTCCATATTCTGCGGTAAAAGGGCGCAACCTTACGTCTGAAGATACGCGCTCCTATGGCGACCAATGGAACGGGAAAAAGCGAATACAGGGTAAGCTTCCAGTTAATGCAAAGCATAACCACAACGATACCGATAAGCGTAAAGAACTGAACTATGACTTCCTGAGTCATTCTGAGCATGAATGACTGAATTGTAGCGGTGTCGCCGCTTATGCGGTTTATTACCGCGCCTGTCGAGGTCTTATCATAAAAGCGCATCGGCAAATATTGTGCCTTTTCATAAACATCGCAACGCAATCTGGCGATTATTTTATTTCCGGAAACACGTAGCATATAGCCTCTTATTCCCGATATACCGAAATAAACAATGTCGGTCGCGATTATAAAAAAGACAACGAGCTTCAACGCTTCAATATTGTTATTCGGCAATACATCATCTACGAGCGTTCTTGTAAGCAACGGCGGCACAAGCGACATTGCCGTCGCAATTATAGAAAGGAAAAGCGATACTATCAGGGGAGTAAGCTCGGGCTTAAGGTAAGCGCCAAAGGTTTTCAAAACCTTGCTCTTTCCCATACAGTTTACACAGGGTGCGCCGGGGGCAGAAAGAGTTCTTCCGCACTTAGGGCAGACAGAGAGCAATTTCTCATACACGCCCTGCATTGTCTCCATTGCCGAGTCAAGCGTTTCACCTTTGTTTACTTCAGAGACAAAGCTTGCAACAGCATCGCAAAGAGCGGTCACCGAGAATGTAAAACGGAAAAGGTCGTGTGTTTCTCCGCTATGGAGCTTTACACGCATCATACCGTTACTGTACATTCGTTTACTGTACACATTTTCGATGTCGGAAAAATAGTAATGCTCCGACTGCTCTTCACTGTTAAAATCATAAGTAAAGAGACTTTTTTCGGTTACGAGCAGAACAGTCGTGGAATATTTTGCATCCGCAGAAATATCGCCAACGATCGCAAACAGGAAGGGTTCACTGTCCGACTCGATTTTTTTCAGCGCCTGAAGCTGGGGTTCCGATAGCTTTTTGTTTACTAAAAAGTTGTTTTCCATACTCCGTTTCGCAACCAAATTAGGTGCATCTCCTATTATATTGTCTAAGCATTTTAACACTATTTTTTTAAAATGTCAACCTTTTTACGAAATGTTTTTCATTTTTCGTTTTTTTTATTTGTATTACAGGTTTTTCATCCAATTTTCTACAGCTTCGGCCGTGATATCGTAGCCGTTTGCGGTCAAATGCTGTCCGTCGGTGTAATATCCTATATTCATCTTTTTGTTGTCATCCGCCGAATTTTCCTTCACGTAAAAGCAATCAAGATTGGGATTGATACAACAGGAATTCCAGAGGTCAACGTATGGTATTCCCCACTTTTTGCATATCTCAACGGCACAGTCGAAATAGTGGCGGCGGTTTAAATAGATTTTCTCGCTGCGCCCCATTTTCTGCGCTACGATATAGCCTATCTTTTTTCCCGTCCAATACTTGGTAGCTCTGTAAAAAATACTTTCAAGACCGCCGCAGAAGGTGTCTGCATCATAGTTGCCCGAAAAATCGAAGGGCTTAAAGCTGCCGAGCTTGGTTTCCTCTGCGCATTCGAGTGCATTTCCGAGAAGGTCAGCATCATTCGTGCCGCCCTCTATCATTATGTAATCGGCATCGGGATGCTCTTCATACATACGTTCAAGCGTTTCGGACACCGAATGCCGTCTGTAGCCGCCGTTCAAGGGAGGCGTGTTCTCGGCTATAGTGCCGCCTCCCGCAGAATAATTCTTATATGTCATTGCATTGCGCTCGGCTATTCTCGTCGCCCAGTTTCCTGCCTCTGCCGAGCCGTAGCAGATAGAGTCGCCGTTCCATATTACCTTTTTTCCGTAAAGCTTGTTTTCCATAAAAACCTCCGTCTTGTGCAGCTAAATAAATCAACCGACCTCGGCTATTGCCTCAACTTCTACAAGTGCGCCCTTGGGAAGCGCTTTTACGGCTACGCAGGAGCGGGCGGGCTTTGATATGAAATACTCGGCATAGACCTTGTTGAACTCCGCAAAGTCATTCATGTCCGCAAGGTAGCAGGTGGTTTTTACGACTCTTTCAAACGAGCTTCCCGCCTGTGCCAGTATCTCACCGAGATTTTTGCACACCTTGTGTGTCTGCTCAGTGATATTTTCTCCTGTCAAAGCGCCTGTCTCGGCATCGAGGGCTATCTGTCCCGAAGTAAAGACGAGGCTGCCGCATATCACTCCCTGCGAATACGGTCCTATTGCCGCAGGGGCTTTTTTGGCGTTAACTTTAGTTGTCATTTTGTCTCCTTTCCCGTTTTTACAGGTTTTATATTTCTACATTTACGCATCTTCCGAGAGGAAGCGAATATATTTTCAGCTCCTTCGGGGGATGTCCGTACATTTTTTCGCAGGCGGCTGAATAATAGGCAAGCTGTTCTCTGTGCCGCTCTGAGAGCTTTTTCTCTGCCGCCTTTATGTTGGAAAGCTCGTATGGCGTAAGCCTGTCAGTTTTGTAATCTATTACGGTATAGCTTCCGTCCTCATACTCCAAAACGCAGTCGATGACGCCCTGCACCAAGAGCATATGACCCTTTAACAGCTCCTTTTTTTCCTCCTCGCTTGAAAACATTTCGGCGGGAAGGAGCGAATTGAATCTGAACTCACGTCTGACGTTATCCGCGCGCAGAATTTCCGCAAGAAGCTCGGAGCAGACAAATTTCTCAAGCTCGTTTTCAAAGACAAGCTCGGACGCATCCTGTGTGATAAAGCCCTGCGCGACAAGCCGAGCAAGCTCCTCTTTTACGCCCATCTTTTTGAGATTTTCAAAATCCGCAAACTGCATAAACAGATGGGTAGCCGTTCCCTTTTCGGCAGATGTTGCCTCTGTTTTCAGTATAAACTGCGGGAATATCCGTTTTTTCGGCTCGTCCTCGGGCAAGCTTTCGGTGTCTATCTCTGTGACTGTCAGAGGGGACCTTCCCTCTATATCGGATATATCGGAAAGAAGCGTGCCCTGTGTCTCATTCTCGTCAAGCAACGAAGGAGAGAGCTTGGAGACCGACAGCTTCGCGGGAATGTCGGATATATGGGAATAGGGGTATTCAAAGGCGAATCTCTTACGAAGCTCCGCGACAAGCTCGGCGCTCTTTTCCTCCGCTTCCGGCGTTTTCTTTTCTTCGGTGCCCTTCTCCCCGTTCGGGGTCGGCATTTCTTTTTCCGAAAGCTCGTTTACAGAGTCGGGTGCCACCTCTGTGCCGTCATCAAGAAGCTCTATTTCTCCTCGCTTGTAAGACTCGGTTATATCTGTCATTTCAAGAGAGGAAGCGTTACCGCTCACCAGCATTATATTTGCCGTTGTGTTTTCCTCGATTGCCAGGCTCGAGAGTATCCATTCGAGCATATATTTTGTATTAAGCACGGTATATTCGGACATTACCTCGCCTTTTGTTCGGCTTCTGTTCAGATAGTTGTCTGCTCTGCCGCGCGGTGTTCCTGTCACGTAAAGCTTTTCTCTTGCACGTGTGAGCGCAACGTAAAGCACGCGAAGCTCTTCTCGTCGGGTCTGCATTTCTATCGACTTTGCTATCGCAAGGCGCACGGGGTTCTCGCTTCTGACGAGGCTTTCCTTTTCGAAAAACTTAGGCGAAAATCCTATTTTTGAATCGAAGATAAGCTCTCTTTTAAGCTCGTTTGCCTTCATCTCTCTTCCGCAGCCCGAGACAAAGCAGACGGGAAATTCAAGTCCCTTTGATGCGTGGACGGTCATAATGCGAACGCCCTCGCCGCCCAGAGCCTCGGCATCATCCGAAAAGGCTCTGTCCTTTTCTCTTATCTCGTTTATATAGCAGATGAAGTTATAGAGTCCTTTAAATGAGGAGGCTTCAAAATTGCCCGCATAATTATAAAGATAGAGCAGCTTTTTATGCCCCGCCTCACTACCTTCTCCGCAGAGGGAGAGCATTCCCGTCTCCTTATAGAGATAGAGCAGGAGTCGGTTTACGGGCATATTTCTCGCCTTTTTTCTGAATTTTTCAAGCTCGGAGAGGAAATATCTGCCCTTCTCAAACTCGGGGTTTGCCTCGGTATATCTGCAAAGGCATTCATAGAGCGACAGCTCCGAGTCGTAGGAGAGGCGTATAAGCGTAAGCTCGTCCGAGGAGAAATCATAGATAGGCGAGCATAGAACTCCCATAAGCCAGATGTCTCTGTGCGGATTGTCTACCGTATTCAGAAGACTGAGGGCAAGCATCACCTCGGGAGAGGAGAAAAAGCCGTCCGAGCCTTTTTTTGCATATGGGATTCCTCTTTTTTCGAGAGATTTCGCAAAGCTCTGCACCTTGGAGTTGGTTCTCAGAAGAATTGCAATGTCCGACGGCTTTATCCTTTCGCCGTTGTCCAACCTCTCCTCCGAAATAATTCTTTCTATCTCGGCAGAAACATACTCCGCCTCATAGTCAAGTCCGTCCTCTGAAACTGTCTCGTCATCCTCGTCCTCGGTGTAGGTACTGTCTGTTTTCGCACGCGCAACCACGGCGACTGTCGGCAGAGCTTCTATATGGCGCTCGTCCATTTTTTTGGCAAAGCCGAGCCTGTCGGCTCTTTCGTAGCCTATGCTCTCGCCCGTCACACCGAAAAGCGAATCAAAGACAGCGTTTGAAAAGTCGATTATCTCCTTATCACATCTGAAGTTGCTCGACATAAATATAGCCGCGCGCTCGTTTTCCTTCGCATCGGTTATCTTCGGAAAGCTCTTTTTCATTGACGCGAAAATATCGGGGTCGGCACGGCGGAAGGAATAAATGCTCTGCTTGATATCTCCTACCATAAAGCAGTTGTCCTCTCGTGTGACCGCCTCAAATATCTTATGCTGTATAGGGTTTATATCCTGATATTCGTCTATATATACGCATTCGTAATAGCCCCTCAGCTTCTCGGCAAGCGGAGAAGGCTTATCTCCTTCATAAAGCAATTCAAGGGTGTAATGCTCAAGGTCTCCGTAATCGCATATGCCTCGCCTCTGCTTTTCTTCCCTGAAGCGACGCTCAAATTCCGAAATGACCGAATAAAGAATGTCGTGAAAATTGTAAAGTTTTGTTTGCAGTTTTTGGAGCTGCTCGTCCGAATATGAAAAGTATTTTGCGCAGCTCTCCTTTTCTTCCAAAAACTCCGTCCGAAGCTCTTTCATCCTGTTATCGTTTTCGTCGGCATCCTGCGCTCCTACTCTTTTGAGGCTCTCCTTTTCAAAGGTGTCAAAAATCGCTTTTGCCTCTGCATACCCCTTTTCAAGCGCGGAAAGCTGATGCTTTATATAGCGCAGGTCGGAAAAATATGCGGGCAGGTGATTTTTAATGACGGCATCGCTTGCGCTCTGCTCTATTTTTTCGGTATAAAGCTCATAGAGCTTTTTATAATGCTCAAAGGTCGCCTTGACATCTGCCGCTATTACTTTTCCGTATTCGGTGTCAAAAAAGCCCTTGTCCGACTCGAAGCCGTCCCTGTATCTTTTCAGGGTTTCGGCTTTGTCCGTAAAGTTTTCGACCTTGGAGTATATCGATAGAAGTATCTCTCCGATGTCGCCCTCGGATTTTACAGAAACGAGGTCGTCGGCAAACTCGCAGAAGCGCTCGCCCTCGCATATTCTGCCCTCGGTATCGGAATAGCATTCCTCTATCAGATTTTCTATTATCTCGTTCATAAGGAGCGTGCGCTCGTTATCGTCGCACACTCTGTAGTTGGGGCTTATGCCGACAGAGACCGCATTTTGTCTGAGAATGTCTCCGCAAAAGCTGTCTATCGTGCATATCTTCGCGCTCGGCAAAAGCAGAAGCTGACGGCGCAGACGCGAATTTCTCGGGTCCTTCTCTATCGCACTGCCTATAGCGGAGGATATTCTCTCCCGAAGCTCTGCCGCCGCCGCGCGTGTAAAGGTCACTATTATCATTTTCGAAATATCCGACGGCGCATCCTCATCAGTCAGCGAGCGGATTATTCTCTCGGTAAGCGTAGCGGTCTTTCCCGAGCCTGCCGCCGCAGAGACCAAAAGCGTTCTTTTTCTTTCTTCTATCGCCGTTTTCTGTTCCTCTGTCCACTTCTTTTCCGACATAGCAACCTCCTTTGTTTTTGTAAATTTTTGTTTACAGTCTGAACTGTTTTTGCGGCTTTACCGCTAATTCTCCTTCGCTCTCCACCACTTCTCCGAGCGCAAAAAAGCCCTCACTGTCATACATTCTTACATAGCTTCCGAGCGCAAAATCGAAATTGCATTTTTTTCTGTATATGCACGCTCCGTTATGCGCAAGAGAGGCATAAAAAGGAGAAAGGCTGAAAACAGGATATTTTTCAAATATTTTTTCTATTGGAATGATGAGCGCTTCTCTTTCTTCTTCGCTCATTGCTTCTATTTCCGAAATTGTATGCGCTTGCTCCAATGTAAAGCCTGCCGCTTCGAGTCGGCAGAGCGCAGACATCGTGCCGCCGCAGCCGAGCGCTTTTCCTATATCGGCGCACACGGTACGGATATAAGTACCCTTCGAGCATTCTATATCGAGTGAGTACTTATTTTCCTCTATTTTTTTCGCATTGAGTGAATATACAGTAATGGGTCTTGCCTCTCGCTCGACCGTCTCGCCCTTTCTCGCCATTTCCATAAGACGTGTGCCGTTTACGCGGATAGCGCTGTACATAGGCGGAACTTGCATAATCTCTCCCTTGAAGCGCTCGCAAACAGAAAGCACCTCGGCTTCGCTCGGGTAGTCCTTGCACTCGCTGAGAATTTTTCCGCTCGTGTCCTCGGTGTCGGTGGTAATTCCGAGAATACATTCGGCTAAATAGTGCTTTTCGGAAGATAGCATATATTCTCCCGCCTTTACGCCTCTGTTTATGAGTATAGGCAGAACGCCCGTTGCCATCGGGTCGAGCGTTCCCGTGTGCCCCGCTTTATCCGCGCCGAACAGTCTTTTTACCTTATTTACGGCGGTTTGCGAGGTCATTCCCGCTTCTTTGTTTAAGATTATTACTCCGTTTTTATATGACATTTTTCTTATACTTCCTGTAGACCCTTCTTCCGAGCAGACAAATAAGCTCGTAATTTATGGTATTTGCCGCCTTGGCAAGCGACTCTATATTTTCTCCGCTTTTATCGTATACGGTTACGATATCGCCTTCATAGACCTCGATATCTCCCAGGTCTACTATACACTGGTCCATACATATCCTGCCTATTATTTTTACCTTTTGCCCCTCGATGATGACACTGCCTCCGCTGCACGCTCTTATAAGACCGTCCGCATATCCTATAGAAATAGTGGCGACTCTCATATCCTTTTCTGCCGTATATGTTGCGCCATAGCTGAGCGACTGACCTTTTTTTAATACATGCACCTGTGAAACTCTCGAAAAAAGCTGCATTGCGGGCGTAAGTCCCGAAAGCCTTACCTCGCCCGACGGTGAAAGACCGTAAAGCACTATTCCGAGCCTTACATAGTCGCATCCGCAGGAGCCGAATCTCAGCGCACCCGCACTGTTTGAGATGTGCGTTTTTAATACGAGCCCTCTCTCCTTTAACGCATTATACGCTCGGAAGAAAAGCTCGATCTGCTCCTCGCTCATTTCATCCTCTGCCATATCCGCACAAGCAAAGTGAGAAAATAGCCCTTCAAGAGAAAAGCATTCTGTTTTTGAAAGAGAAAGAATTTCCTCCACAGAGTTGTCAAAGCTATCCGCACAGAGCGAAAAGCCAAGGCGGTTCATTCCCGTGTCCAGCTTTATATGTAAACTTAACTTTTCATTTTTGTCAATCTCACCGCGTTCACGGCTATCTTGTATTGCTTCCTCAAGTCTTCCCGCATAGGAGAGGCTGTGGAGCGTCTGAATGATATTCTTCTCGATAAGAATAGGAGCGTTTGACGGCTCGGTGTAGCCCAAAATAAGAATTTTTGCCGCAGGGCTTACCCGTCTTACCTCCAAAGCCTCCGAGATGTCGGAGACCGCAAAAAAGTCCGCGCCGACAGAGAGGAGCGTTCTTACGCATTCGGGAGCGCCGTGTCCGTAAGCATCCGCCTTTACTACACAGATAGGAGTGGCTTGCGGAGACTTTTTCTTTATATCGGCGCACAGGAGCTTATAGTTTGCCGCAATGGCATCAAGATCTATTTGCGCATAATTTTTATATGCATAAAACCCGTTTATCACAAGATTACCTCGGTTTTTGTAGTTCAAATATCCTTTTCGTGAAGGACAACGCCGTTTTTGCGGAGTGTGTCCTGTAAATATTTTATGTCGAGAGCGGTGAAATCGTCCGAAAGAGCCGCCGCTGTTCCTGCCGCCTGACCTGTGACCGCACAGCAGGGGATAACTCGCATAACGTCCCAGAGCGTCTGGTCAACAGAGGTACATCTGCCCGCAACCGCCAAATTCTTAACGCTTGCGCTGTAAAGGGTTTCAAAGGGGACCTCATACACGGGACCTCTCTTCTTCCAGTTTGAGACCATTCCTATCGAGGTCTTGAATTCGGTGTGCATCTCGCTCGTTTTAAGCTCGTATTCGCCCACTATCTTACGCGTCATTCTTAACTGCGGAATGGTCGCTATGGTGGAGAGCCACATGCTGTCGTCCCCTCCTCGCTTTGCGAGAAAGTCGTCAAGGAGCACCTTGTGCGAAAGCTCGGTCATTTCGGAGATCTCCTTGCCGTCAAGTCCCGAAAAGTGTCTGTTCACCAATGCGGGACGCTGTTTTCCGCCCGACATTTTCAATTCCTCCTCGGGAATGTCAACCGCCCCGAGGGATTTCAGATTATAGCCCTCGCCCTTATTCGCGTAATAATACCAGGCGGCGAGAACGTTCCCCTGCTTATAGAGGTCGGTCGGTGCGCCCGCCATATAGGCAACATCACAGTCTCCGCTTGCGTCAACAACGCTCTTTACACCGACAGCACTTCTTCCCGACTTGTTTTCTATTATTAAAGCGTCTATTTTATTGCCTTCCTTGTGAACGGCGCAAACGCTCGTTCCGTACAAAATGTCCGCACCCGATTTTTTAAGCTCCTGCTCTGCAAGTATGGCAAAAATCTGGGCGTTAAACTGAACCTGAAAACGCTTGTCGCGCTCGGTTTTCGTGCCCACCCCGTCAAGCCAGTTTTCAGGGTATCTGTCCTCTGCGCCGTGCTTTATCGAAAGGCGGAGAAGCTCCTCGGCAAGACCGAAGGAGACCTGCTTTCCGTATCCGTCGCAAAGCGGAAGATATATAGTCACAAGACCTGCCGTCGCAAGTCCTCCGAGCATAAACTGACGCTCTATAAGCAGCGTCCTTTTTCCAAGCCTCGCCGCCGCTATAGCTGCCGCAATTCCCGCAACGCCGCCTCCGCAAACAGCCACGTCATAGTTGTCTTTGATTTGAGTTTCAAGTGCCTCACGTATCATAAGAATTTACCTCCTGAATATAAAAATCTGCTTTTTGAATATAACGTATTAAGTATAACATAAAAAAACCGTTTTTTCAACTGTATTTGACCTGTTATTTATTATATATTATAAAGAATATTATAAAAAAGCTCTTGCTACTTGATTTTTCTCGATTTTCGTGTTAAAATAAATCATCAATAAAAATTGGGAGGCTGTTATGAAAGCTGTAATCACCGTCGTAGGACACGATACCGTCGGTATAGTTGCCGACGTAAGCGCGGAGTGCGCAAAAAACAACGCTAATATCGTAGATATCACACAGAAGGTGGTAAGCGACTATTTCACTATGATTCTTTTGGTGGAGATAGACAAGCTCTCTGTTTCCTTCTCGGATTTTTCGGACGCCCTCGCCCTTCTCGCTCAAAAGAGAAATTTGGAAATTCGAGTTATGCACGAGGACATTTTCAACACGATGCACAGAATATAAGAGAGGAATTTTATAATGCTCGAAACTACCGATATTCTTCAAACCATAAATATGATAGCGGAGGAAAAATTAGACATCCGTACCGTAACTATGGGTATTTCTCTGCTTGACTGCGTAAGCGATGACCTTACACGGCTCAATGATAATATTTATGACAAAATAACGAAAAAGGCGGAAAAGCTCGTTCCCGTTTGCGAGGAGCTTGAAAAGACCTACGGAATCCCGATAATAAACAAGAGAATTTCTCTTACACCCATTTCGCTTGTCGGAGGCGCAATTTCTCCCGAGGGATATGTAAAAATTGCCGAAACGCTCGACCGCGCTGCTAACGCTCTCGGTGTCAACTTCATAGGCGGCTTCAGCGCCCTGGTCCAGAAGGGTATGACCGTCGGCGCTTCAAATCTTATCTCCGCAATTCCCGAAGCACTTGCCTCAACCGAGCATATATGCTCCTCGGTAAACGTAGGCTCGACCAAGGCGGGCATCAATATGGATGCTGTCAAGCTTATGGGCGAAACGATGCTCAAAGCCGCATACCTCACGCGCGACAGAGACTCTATCGGATGCGCAAAGCTCGTTGTATTCGCGAACATTCCCGACGATAATCCCTTTATGGCGGGCGCAATGCACGGCATAGGCGAGCCCGATACCGTAATTAACGTCGGCGTTTCGGGTCCCGGTGTCGTTGCCTGCGCTGTAAAAAGAGAGGGAGCTTGCGACTTCGGCCGTTTGGCAGACACAATAAAGAAGATAGCCTTCAAAATCACGAGAACGGGACAGCTTATTGCATACGAGGCGTCGAAGAAGCTGGGCGCTCCCTACGGAATAGTTGACCTCTCGCTTGCGCCCACCCCTGCGCAGGGAGACTCGGTCGCTCATATTCTTGAAAATATGGGACTTGAGTGCTGCGGAACTCACGGAACGACCGCCGCGCTCGCGCTCTTAAACGACGCGGTAAAGAAGGGCGGCGTTATGGCGACCTCCTACGTCGGCGGACTTTCGGGCGCATTTATTCCCGTCTCGGAGGATGCGGGTATGATACACGCCGCCGAAATAGGCTCGCTCAACCTTGAAAAGCTGGAGGCTATGACCGCGGTTTGCTCTGTCGGACTCGATATGATAGCAGTTCCCGGCGACACTCCAGCTTCAACCCTCAGCGCAATCATTGCCGATGAAATTTCCATAGGCGTTATAAATAATAAGACAACAGCCGTCCGACTCATTCCTGTATACGGAAAGGGCGTAGGCGAAAGCGCGGAGTTCGGAGGACTTCTCGGTTACGCTCCCATTATGCCGATAAACCGCCACTCGAGCGAAGCCTTTATAGCCCGCGGCGGAAGGATACCCGCACCTATTCATTCGTTGCGCAACTGATGCGTTGCTAAAGGAGAAAACATGGAAAACAAAGGAATAAAAACGGTAGTTACAAGCTCTCTCGCAAAGATATTCCCCGAGCTTGACCCAAAAGACACTCCGCTTACATATCTTTCCGGACTCCGGAATGAGCCTCTTTCCTTTCAGGTTGCTTATAAGCTTGACTCCGAAAAGGATTTTTGCGAAGGTGTTTATGTAAAGATAGACACAGCTCTGCCCATATCGCTTTATTCGGTCGGATTTGTTCCCGTACTGCAAACACGCGATCCCTTGTTGGACGACTCCTTTCGCCCGGGGCTTTTCGGTGATATCCTTTTGCCGAAAAAAACCAATCCACGTCTAAAGAAGTCGCCTTACCCTTGGGGAGAAGCGTTTTCGCTTGAGGATGACGCCGTAAGACTTGTCGCACGCACCGATTCCTGGCAGACGCTGTGGCTTACTGTAAATGAAAACGGAAAGCGCCTGAAAAGCGGAAGCTACCCCGTAAGGATAACCTTTCATTCAATGAAGGACGATTCCGAATTTGGCGAATGCGGGCTTGTTGTGGATATCATAGGCACAAGCCTCCCGAAGCAGAATTTCAAATACACGAACTGGTTCCATTGCGACTGTCTGTGTGATATGTACGACGTAGAGCTTTTCTCGGAGCGCTTTTGGAAGATATTTGCCGATTACGTAGAAAAGGCAAGCCGAAACGGAATGAACACCATTCTCACCCCTTGCTTTACGCCTCCGCTCGATACCCCCGTCGGTGACGAGAGAATGACCGTTCAGCTCGTTGGCATCACCCTTGAAGACGGAAAAT
Source organism: Oscillospiraceae bacterium (assembly GCA_015065175.1). Taxonomy (GTDB): domain Bacteria; phylum Bacillota; class Clostridia; order Oscillospirales; family CAG-272; genus UBA1740. The sequence goes on from SVQV01000022.1 coordinate 20,628, forward strand.
ATTCCTTTGATTTCTCCATGCTTGACCGCTTTATTGATATTGCGACAAAAAATGGAATAGAATATTTTGAGCATGCCCATTTCTTTTCACAGTGGGGCGCAAAAAAAACGCCTAAGATAATGGCAACGGTAGACGGAAGGTATAAGAGGATCTTCGGCTGGGATACCGCCGCTTGGGGAAAGAAATACAAGACGTTTTTAGAGTCTTATATTCCCGCACTTATCACTTACCTGAAAGAAAAGGGACTTGACAAGAATTTTATATATCATGTTTCGGACGAGCCCGAGCCTTGGGCGCACGCCGATTATCTCCGTGCGAAACGCACTCTCGGAAATCTTCTTGACGGTTATACCATATGCGACGCCCTCTCTCACTATGAGTTTTATGAGGACGGAACGGTTGAAACACCTATAGTGAATATTCCTCATATCAAGGATTTTTACGGAAAAACGAAAGACTTCTGGGCATATTATACGGGCTACCGTTGTACCGGCGGATTTTCCAACCGTAAGATAAACACCTCCTCAGAACGCAACCGTATGTTCGGTGTTCAGCTTTATATGCACGACATAAAGGGATTTCTGCATTGGGGATATAACTATTGGTACGGTGTGCTTTCACAGGGGATATCAAACCCGTGTACCGACCCCGGTATTTTCTCGGGAGGCGGTCCCGGCTCATCCTTTATTGTTTATCCCGCGGCAAACGGAAGCTGTCTCCAGTCAATACGCCAGAAGGTATTCTATGAGGCATTAAACGATATGCGCGCCTTAAAAACACTCGAGCGTCTGATAGGCAAGAGAGAAACAAGAAAATTTGTTACAGATAATTTTGGAGAGATCACCTTCGACACCCACCTCGGAAATGCTGACCGCATCCTGTCTTTCCGAAAAAGCGTGAATGAAAAAATCGCGAATTCCTTGAAAAAGCAATAAAAATCAACATTTTAACCTGAACCAAACAAGGAGAAAAAGTTATGAAAAAAGTCCCAATAAGCATTATAATCGACGACCCCGCCCCCTGTGTGTCTGTCTATCACGCTCACCACAAAACAGGATTTACCAAAGACGGCAGACCTGTTCTGGAATACGTGCCGAACTCCTATCTCTATGAATTCTGCGACATCATCGAGAGATACGGAATGAAAGGAAAATTCTCCGTGGTTCCCATGCCGGGCAACCGTGGTGATATCGTAAACGGAATTGATGGCGCTTCCCGTGAGGACCTCGACGAGTGGATGGATGTACTGAAAAAACGTGTCTGCCCCCGCTTCTCTATTGGCCCCGAAATGCTCTCTCATAATATGGCGGTAGACCTTGAAACAGGCAAGGCTACAGACATAAGAGAGGATGAATGGGCGGCAACTCAGGACAGAAAAACTCTCACTCCGTATATCTCCCGCGCCTTCTCTATCCTTCGTGAAGCAGGCCTTGAGACCTGCGGTGTTACTTCTCCTTGGAGGTTTGCAATAGAGGTAGAAGAAGAATACGTCGCCGCTATAATGCAGGCGGCATATGACACCTGCGGCAAGAAAAACTCCTGGTATTTCCTCCGCGGCTTGAGAGACACTCCCAACGCTCGCCCGTGGGTAGCGCTTGAAGAAAACGGATGCACCGTTGTTTCAATTCCCGCTACTGCGCACGACCGCTTCTGGCAGACTATCGACACCACACAGACGGACGATGACTACATAAGCCGTGTCTCTGACGCGCTTATCACCGCCGACGGAAAGAGCGGCGAGATAATAAGAATACTCGAAACAGGCGGCTGGCCCATACTTATCACCCACTGGCAGAGCCTCGTCTCTAACGGTCTCGGCACGGGTATGCGCGCTTTGGAGGAAGTAGGACGCCGAATCGAAACCCACTTAAAAGACAAGGTCGAATGGAAGAGCTTTGAAGAGATACTTGATATTGTATCACAGGACAAGGCATCCTTCCCGAAGCCTAACTTCGACTAATTCTGTAAATTCTTTTCAGCTTAAGCCCTCTCGATTTAAAAAGAGAAGGTTTACTTATAAATTTTTTTAGGAGGCTTTTATGAGCATTTTCGAAAAAGCAAAATGGATATGGCATACAAATGAAGATACGCCCGACGATTACGGCGAATTTTACAGCACTCTCGATTATGCGGTAGGGGACGCCGAGCTTTTCATAGCGGCGGACAGTAACTATGCTGTCTACATAAACGGCTCTCTCTGCGCATGCGGACAGTATGCGGATTTTCCGCACGACAAGGTGTATGACAAAATAAACATAACCGATAGTCTTACGAAGGGCAAAAACCATATTGCCATACTCGTCTGGTATTACGGTATAGGAACTACTCTTGTATACTATAAGGGCAAGGCGGGCTTGTGCTATGAAATCAAGCTCGACGGAAAAGCCGAAGTATACAGCTCGGAAAAAACTCTGTCGAGAAGAAGCAGAGCCTACGAATGCGGAAGAAAAAAATCCATTACAACTCAGCTCGGCTTGAGCTTTCATTATGATGCGTCCTGCGAGGACGACTGGAAAAGCGGAGAGCTTGACGGCTTTTCGGAAAGCTTTTTAGCCGATATAAGTGCGCCCCTGCGAGAGCGACCTATAAAGCGACTTGATTTCAGCAATTTTAAGGAAGCGAAGCTCTTAAAGACACTCGAAAACGGACATATTTTGTTTGACCTCGGTATCAATACCGTAGGTTTTTGGGAGATTGAGCTTGAAGCCGACCGGAAGACACACGTAACTCTCTCCTACGGAGAGCATATAATGGACGGATACGTAAGGCAAATTATAGACAACCGCGACTTCAGCGTCGAGCTTACGGTCGGCGATGGAAACACCGAATATCTGAACCCCTTCCGCCGTTTAGGCGCAAGATATCTTGAGATTTGGACGGATTTCCCTGTTAAAATCAAAAAAATAGGTCTGCGCGAGACCGTCTATCCTCTCACCTCCCTCCCCCGTCCCACACTTACCGAAAAGGAAAACGAGATATACGATATCTGCGAGCGCTCGCTCAAGCTCTGCATGCACGAGCATTACGAGGACTGCCCCTGGAGAGAGCAGGCGCTCTACTGTATGGACAGCAGAAATCAGATGCTCTGCGGATATTACGCCTTCGGTGAATTTGAATTTCCCCGTGCGTGCCTTAAGCTGATAGCCTCGGACAACCGCCCCGACGGACTTCTCAACATATGCGCCCCCTCCTCGTCAATTCTCGCTATCCCCTCTTTCTCGCTCCACTACTTCATAGAATGTGCGGAATATCTCCTTTATTCGAAGGACAAGCAGTTCATTTCCGAGATATATCCCAAGCTTGTCAGCATTATTGAAGTATTCCTCAAAAAGATGGAGGAAAACGGCGGTCTTGTGCCTCCGTTCAAAGAAAAGGGATGCTGGAACTTCTACGAATGGAGCCAGGGCTTGAGCAGCAGTCTGCACAACGAGCCTCCGAGCTATCCCGATGTCCTTTTGAATTCCCTTTTGTCGATAGCATTGCAAAAAATGGCGTATATGACAAAAGAAATTGGTCTTTCGGATATCTACACACAAAAGGCAGACGCACTCAATAAAAACATAAAAGCGAAGTTCTATGACAAAGAAGCCGGTCTTTTCAAAAACTGGGATATGGTCGCCGAATATAATTACAGTGTTCTCGGAAACTCGCTCGCCATCCTTGCGGGTATCGTCTCTGACGAGGAAGCTGCGCAAATAGCGCAAAAGATGTGCGAAGATAAGTCGCTTACCCCCATATCGCTCAGTATGAGATGCTTCTTTAACGATGCGCTTCTTAAAGTTGACCGTGAAAAATACACGAATTTCATCTTCGAGAGCATCGAGCATGAATACCGCCCGATGGTAGAAGCCGGCATAGGCACGGTATGGGAGCACGGAAGCTCTGAAAAGACAACTAAGGCAAGCAGTCTCTGCCACGGCTGGAGCGCTCTTCCCATATACTACTATCACCTTCTCCGCAAGTGATTTTTCTGCTTCGCTGACGGAAATTCTAATAATAATAATATTGACAATTTCCGAAAATACTGATATAATAGTTGCATACGAAACTGTTGCGTATGCAACTATTTTTTTATGAGGTGCGCCAATGCCGAAATTTATGAAAATGCTGAATAACATCAGCCGTTCTCACGCTATATACAGGCACAGCAGAATTTTTTCCGAGGAGCTGATGCCAAGCCACATTTCCTTTGTTATGGCTATCTGCCGAATGGACGGCTGCTCTCAGGAGGAGCTTGCGCGGGAGCTTTGTCTTAACAAAAGCACTGTTGCGAGAACTCTTACTTATCTTGAAGAAAAGGGATATATTTCGAGAACTGTCTTAGCGAATGACAAACGGCAGTTTTCTGTCTCGCCCACAGACAAAATGAGAAAATTACTTCCAGAAATAAAAAAAGCCTCGGGCGAATGGATGTCTCTCATCACTGAAGGCATACCCGAGGAGGAGCTGGATGTTTTCATTTCAGTCCTTGAGCGTATGCATACGCGCGCCCGTGAAATAACCGAGCGTCAGGAGGGTGACAAATGAAGTGGATATTTTCCTATTTAAAGCCCCTTCGCTCAAGAATTTTTCTCGGTGTCTTTATAAAGATAATAGGCACCTTAGCCGAGCTGCTCATTCCATTTCTGCTTTCATACATACTTGAAAACGTAATAATAGAAAACAGTACGAAAAAAATTCTTTCCTTCGGCATTATCATGGCTCTCTGCGCCGCCGTCGCCTGTGTCGGCAACATCACGGCAAACAGAATGGCGGCAAAAACAACAATGCTGTTCTCGACCCAGATGCGAAAGAACCTCTTCTCGAAGACTATGCTCCTGTCTGCCAGAAGCACAGACCGCTTCACAATCCCCTCTCTTGAGGCGAGAATAACCTCGGACACATATAACGTACAGAACTTTATAGGTATGATGCAAAGAATGGGAATACGCGCACCTATCCTTCTGCTCGGCGGAAGCATCATAACTATGATTATGGACAGAAAGCTTGCGCTCGTTATGATAGCAACTATGCCGCTTATATTTATCGCCGTGTACAGTGTTTCACGTAAGGGCGTACCTCTTTATTCCAAGGTACAGCAGTCTGTTGACGGAATGGTGAGAGTTGTCCGCGAGGATGCGCAGGGCATACGTGTCATCAAGGCGCTGTCAAAGGTGGACTACGAAAATGCCCGTTATGACATGGCAAACAAAGCGCTCAAGCGCGACGAAACGCGCGCGGGAGTAATAATGGGTGTGACAAACCCGATAATGACCCTGCTCATGAATATGGGAATCGTCGCCGTCATTGCGGTGAGCGCGGTCTTTGTCGCAAGGGGAACTTCGTCGGCTACTACCGTTATAGCCTTTATGCAGTATTTTACACTCATTTCCATGGCGATGATGTCAATATCGAGAATGTTCGTGATGTATACGAAATGCGCCGCGTCAGCCAAGCGTATTTCCTCGGTGCTTGAAAGCGAAAGCGAGCTTAAGGCATACGAGGATGACGGCAAGGGCGATCCTTCGCTTCATATATCCTTCGAAAATGTCTCCTTCTCTTATCTCGGAAAAAAGAAAAATCTGAAAGACATCTCCTTCTCTCTTAAGCGCGGAGAAAGACTCGGAATAATAGGCGCGACGGGTAGCGGAAAATCCACGCTTATCCGACTGCTTATGAGATTTTACGATGTAGATTCGGGTATCATCCGCATAAACGGCAGAGATATCCGCTCTTATGACAGAAAAGAGCTTACCTCAATGTTCGGCGCAGTGTTCCAGAATGACTTTCTGTATGCCGACTCTATAAAGGAAAATATCCGCTTCGAGCGTGATATTTCCGAAGAAGAAATAATAAAAGCCGCAAAAACGGCTCAGGCTTATGACTTTATAAGCTCGTTTGCAGACGACTTCGAGCATGGAGTAACCACGGGAGGCACAAACCTCTCGGGCGGTCAGCGTCAGCGTGTGCTTATATCCCGAGCAATAGCGGGCGCGCCCGAAATACTCATTCTTGACGACGCTTCCTCCGCCCTCGACTACAAGACCGATGCCAACCTCCGCGCCGCTCTTGCGCAGTCGCTCCCGAATTCTACCGTCATAACGGTCGCGCAGAGAGTAAGCTCGGTAAAGAGCTGCGACCTTATACTCGTTATCGATGACGGAGAGATAATCGGATACGGCAAGCACGATTTCCTTATGGAAAGCTGCTCGGAATACAGAGAAATAAGCGACTCGCAGATGGGAGGTGCTTTCCTTGACTGATAATAAGACCTTTGAAAAAAAGCAATCTAAAAAAGGAATATTCCTCAGACTCAGCAGATACGTTTTACAGCAATGGCATCTCTTTATATTGGCACTGCTTCTCACCCTCGGCGCAAATCAGCTCTCGCTCCTCGGCCCGAAATATTCGGGCGCAGCGATAGATGCTATAGAGCTTGCGGGCGGCGTGGACTTCTCCGCCGTACAGGAAAACATAATTCTTATGATAGTCTGCTATGTCCTCTCCGCGCTTCTTTCATACATTCTCTCTGTGGTAATGCTGAAATTAAGTCAGAGAATAATATATAAGATGCGCCGCCAGGTGTTCGAAAAGCTGACCTCGCTTCCCGTAAATTATTTCGACACTCACGCGACAGGAGATATAATCAGCCACCTCTCCTACGATATCGACACGATAAACAGCACCCTCTCCCACGATCTTATTCAGGTAATGACGAGTCTTTATACTGTCATAGGCTCGCTCCTGTTTATGTGGCAGATATCGAAGCCTATGATACTCATTTTTGTACTGACCGTTCCGGTCTCTATCTTCTTTACCCGATACCGCACAAAGGTGGTGCGTCCCCTTTTCCGCGCTCGGGCAAAAAAATACGGAGAGCTGAACGGCTTCGCCGAGGAAATGCTCACAGGCTCGAGGACAATATCGGCTTACGGCAGGCAGGAGGAAATATCAGCGCGCTTTAACAAGATAAACGGCGAGACAATGGACTCCTACTATAAAGCCGAGTATCAGGGCGCACTGCTCTTTCCTTCGATAAACATGATAAATAATATTTCTCTCACGCTCGTGGCGGTAATGGGCGGAATATTGTATATGTACTCTCAAAACGGCACATTTCTTGCCTCGTCTGTGTTCTTCATCACCCTTGGCGGCGTTGCGCAGTTCGTGCAGTATTCGAGAAAATTCGCAGGTCCTATAAATGAGTTTTCAAATATCCTGCACGAATTTCAGTCGGCATTTTCAGCCGCCGAGCGTGTCTTTACCATTCTTGATGAAGCGCCCGAAAAGGAAGACATGCCCGACGCAAAGGACTATACCGAGGTAAAAGGCGACGTTCATATAGATAACGTGACCTTCGGCTATACCGAGGACAAGACCGTACTGAAAAGCATAACAGTCAATGCAAAAAAGGGACAGACCGTGGCTATCGTCGGACCGACAGGCTCGGGAAAAACGACGGTAATAAATCTGCTTATGCGCTTCTATGATGCGCAGAGCGGCGAGATCCTTATGGACGGCACGCCCTCGACCGAAATCAAGAGAAAGGACCTCCGCCATGCCTTTACAATGGTTTTGCAGGACACCTGGCTTTTCTGCGGAAGCATCTATGACAACATCGTATACGGCAGAGAGGACGCCACGCCCGAAGAGGTATATGCCGCGGCAAAATATGCAAGAATAGCTCCCTATATAGAGAGTCTGCCCGACGGATATGACACCGTGCTTTCGGACGACGGCGTGAACATATCGAAGGGTCAGAAGCAGCTTATAACGATAGCGCGCGCCTTTCTCTCAAAAGCGCCTATACTCATTCTCGACGAAGCGACCTCAAACGTCGATTCCCGAACAGAGATACAGATACAGAGCGCAATGACCGAGCTTATGAAAAACAAGACCTGCTTCATAATAGCCCACCGCCTTTCCACAATACAAAACGCCGACATCATCATCGTCATAAAGGACGGCAGCATAATCGAGCAGGGCAACCACGAGCAGCTCATAAAGCAGCAGGGCTTCTACTATTCCCTCTACCACTCTCAGTTCTCCTGACAAAACAAAAACTCCTCACCTGCCAAGCCAATATTCTAACAAAATTCTTCTAAGTGCTTGACAAACGAAAAAAACTGTTGTATAATAACTATGCTTTCAGATCATTGAAGGCATAGTATTATATGCGGATGTGGCGGAATTGGCAGACGCGCTGGTTTCAGGTTTTTACACCATTTTTGACGAGTTCCCGAACCGCCGAAATATCCCGAAAAGACTGGCATTCTCAGCAGAAAAGCGGTGTGCGGTTGGCACGTAAGATTCAGGTATTCATTCTAAGAGTGAA
>SVQV01000146.1 GCA_015065175.1 Oscillospiraceae bacterium
AGAGGCTTTGGATGTTCTGAAGGATGATTATAAAAAAGGTCCTTCGCCATTGGAGCTTGCATCCTCACTATATAAAAAAATGCCTTACAAGGATGAGCTTTCCAAGAAACAGCATCTTGATATTATGATGTGGATGCCGGGAGATATCCTATTGAAAGCCGACAAAATGAGTATGGCTCATTCTCTTGAGCTGCGTGTTCCGTATCTTGACAGATATGTTATGCAAATAGCGGAAAAGATTCCTGCTGATAAACGTGTAAACGGACAGAGAACAAAATGCGCCCTTCGTGATGCCTCACTCTTATCTATTCCAAGTGAGTGGGCTAACCGAACCAAAAAGGGCTTTCCCGTTCCTATCCGCTTCTGGTTGAAAGAGGATAAATACTATAATATAGTGAAAACGGCATTTATGTCTGACTATGCGAAGGAATTTTTCGATACCGAAAGGCTCGTGAAAATGCTCGACAACCACAAAAACGGCACGGAAAAGAATCAAAGAAAAATATGGACAGTCTACACCTTCCTCGTTTGGTATAAAAGGTTTTTTATTGATTTTAAAATATAAGACGTAAAGAGGTTTAAAATGCTGAATTTGAAAAACGATTTAATTCCCGTCTTGCTCGGCGCAGACCTTAACTGCTATAGCGTTGCGCGCGCATTCTTCGAGGAATACGGCGTTGTGTCGCACGCGTTTGGTAAGTATGCCATAGGCGCGACCTCTCACTCTAAAATAGTAAGCTTTTATCCTGTGGCAAATCTGGATAATACAGAAATCTGTATAAAGGCTTTGAGAGATTTTGCAGACTCGCACGAGGACAAAATTCTTATTCTTATGGGATGCACCGATGAGTATGCGGAGTTTATCATAGATAACAAATCTCGTTTAGAGGACAAATATATTATTCCTTATATTGATACAGAGCTAAAATCTCATCTTGTAGACAAGGCTTCCTTTTATGAGATATGCGAAAAATATGAAATCCCATATCCCAAAACCTATGTGGCATCTTCTGCCGAGGAAAAAGATGCTCTTACTGAAGAAAAACTCGGCTTTGCTTATCCTATAGTAATCAAGCCGTCAAGCAGTATTGAGTATTGGAAGCATCCCTTTGAGAATATGAAAAAGGTGTATTTTTCTAATTCTCCCGAGGAGAGCGAAGAAATCCTTTCAAAAATTTATGCATCCGGTTATGACAGAAAGGTCATACTGCAGGATACAATTCCGGGCGGCGACTCCGATATGCGTGTATTGACTATATATTCGGACAGAAATGCCGAGCCCAAAATGCTCTGTCTCGGTCATGTGCTTTTAGAAGAGCATACCCCGAAGGGCAGGGGAAATCATGCCGCTATAATTACCGAAAAGGCGCCTGAAATTTGCGAAAAAATTAAAAATATGCTGAAAGAGCTTAAATATATCGGCTTCGCCAATTTCGATATCAAATATGACCGCCGCGACGGAATTTTCAAGGTCTTTGAGATAAATTTAAGACAGGGAAGGAGCAATCACTATGTAACGGCATCTGGAATAAATATTGCAAAGCTGGTAATTGATGACAGAGTTTTAAACGAAGATATGCCTTATATAGAACAGGATAAAGAATTTTTCTGGCATTGCGTCCCTAAGAAAATCGTGTATGCATATACCGAAGACGGAGAGGCGGTTGAACGTTGTAAAAAGCTCTCAAAAGAGAAAAAAGAGGGCAGACCCTTCTTCTTTTCCTATGATTTAAAGCTCAATCCTGTGCGAACGGCGTTCGTCTTAGAGAATATGCGCCGTCAGTTTAAAAAATATTCTATGTATTGCGAGAAAATGAGATAATATCAAACGCTTGAAAGGATCTTTTATGACATTAGGTATTCTCGGCGGTCTTGGACCGTCATCTACAGTCTATTTTTATGAAATGCTCACTTCACTCACCAAAGCAAACAGTGACCAGGAGCATCTGGATATAGTTATAAGCAGCCGTGCCACAACACCCGACAGAACTGCCTATATTTTGGGAATGTCCGATAAAAACCCTGTAATACAAATGACCGAGGATGCCAAAAGACTTGAAAAATTTGGGGCAGATGTCATTGCCATTCCTTGTAATACCGCACACTTCTTTTATGACTCTATTGCCGAGAATGTCACTGTTCCTGTGTTGAATATCATTTCCGTTACCACTGAAGCGGTAAAAAGATCGGGAGGAAAGACAATGGGAATATTGGCAACCGAGGGGACAGTCAAGTCTCGCTCCTATCATTTGGCGGCAGAGAAGGCAGGACTTTCCTGCATTACACCAAATGACACGGAGCAAAAAATTATAAGCAGTATTATTTATGACGATATAAAAAAAGGAAAAAAGGCAGACATAGAAAAGTTTAATTTTGTAGCTGAATCGCTATTTTCAAGAGGCGCCGACCGATTGATACTCGGCTGTACAGAGCTTTCTTTGCTTTGCAGAGAACATAATTTTGACAGTCGCTTTATCGATTCGCTTCGCTCTCTTGCCGAGTATTGCATAAAGTATTGCGGAAAGTCTGTATCGGATTGAAAACAGTTTGAACAAAGGAATTTTAAAATATGCTTTTCGGAGAAATTATAAAAGAAACAGATTTAAAAGCGATAGCGGGAGATGCATCTGATTATGACGTAATAGATATCGTCACAAGCTCGCAAAAGGCTAAAGAAGGCGTTCTTTTTGTGTGTATGATAGGTGTAAAGTCTGACGGACATAATTATGCGGAGGATGCATACAAAAGAGGATGCAGGCTTTTTTTAGTTCAGCACGAAATAAATTTGCCGAGTGATGCGTTGATTTATATTACGCCCAACACACGAATTGCGCTTGCGCATATTTCTGCCGCATTTTTCTCATATCCCGCAAAAGAATTGACTTTGGTAGGAATTACAGGAACAAAAGGAAAAACCACAAGCTCGGTCCTCGCCGCCCGCACTATGCAGGCTTTGGGAGAAAAGACAGGTTATATAGGCTCAAACGGTATTGAATATTGCGGAAAGCATTATTCTACATTGAATACAACTCCCGATAGCTATACTTTGAATTCTACCTTTCGCAGTATGGTTTCGGCAGGCGTAACTACCGTCATTATGGAGGTCTCTTCTCAGGCTGTTCTGATGCATAGGATAGACGGGCTGAGCTTTGATATTTGTGTTTTCACTAATTTGGCGCACGATCATGTAGGCGTCGGGGAGCATGACACATTCGAGGATTACAGAGATTGCAAGGCTAAGCTCTTTTCCGATTTTGGTTGCCGCACTATGATCTATAATCCTTATGATACTGCATCTGAATATATGTTGAGAAATGCTTCTGCCGAACATTATTATAGCACTTCTGCATCGGGCAATGCAGATTTTAAGGCGACAAACATACATTCCTTCAGGCGCGGAGGTATGCTCGGAGTTGATTTTACACTTAATGCCTGCGGAGAAGAATGCGAAGCGTCTCTTTCTATGGCGGGAGATTTTAATGTTGAAAATGCATTGAACGCTATAGCCGTTTGTGTGACGCTCATAAAAGAAAAGAAAACCTCGTGTGTATTTAAAAACGATCAGTCGATTATAAAAACAATTTGCGAGACGGTAAAGAATATATCGGTAGACGGAAGATGTAAAGTAGTAGAAAGCGAGTATTTAAAAGACAGGAGCTTTGTTATAGATTATGCGCATAACGGCTACAGCCTTGCAAATATCCTTCGCTTGCTTCGCACATACTGTCCGAGAAGATTGGTATGTGTGTTCGGTTCGGTCGGTGAGCGTAGCTTTGACCGTAGAGAAGAGCTTGGAAGCGTAGCGGCAGAGCTTGCCGATCTTTCAATAATAACATCGGACAACCCCGCAAATGAGGATCCCGATATAATTATAAATGAGATATATAATTCATTCGGCGATAAAAAAACAAAAGCCGTTTGTATAACCGATAGAGAAAGCGCTATAGAATATGCCGTGAAAAAGTCAAATCCCGGGGATATTATTCTTTTGGCAGGCAAGGGACACGAGGAATATCAGCTTGTGGGAAATGAAAAACAGCCTTTTTCCGAAGAACGTTTGGTTAAAAAGTATATAAAAACCTATTTTGGCAATCCAATTTTGGCACAAATATAGACTTTTAAAAAATAATAAAAAAAGTTGATTTTTTTCGCAAAAAAGGCTTGACAAATGAGAAACTTTGATGTATAATATCAATGTTCTTGCGAGAGTGGCGGAACTGGCAGACGCGCACGTTTGAGGGGCGTGTGGTTACACCGTACGGGTTCAAGTCCCGTTTCTCGCACCATCAAAGGGCAATGAAAAAGATATTGCCCAAGAAACCCCCGATTTTATCGGGGGTTTCGCCGTTTCTACGGTCGAAATTTTTACAAGCGATTTTGCAGATGTGAAAAAGGTATTTTTCCCTTT
>SVQV01000147.1 GCA_015065175.1 Oscillospiraceae bacterium
CATAATCTTTCTCCTTTGATTTTATGTTATAATTACAGTACAGTGTGTCCGCAATTATTAAGGATACCTACAGACAAAATAAATCTTTATCAGACCTTGCAAAATTCAGGAAAATATGATACAATAATCAGGTCAGTAAAATAACTAACAGAAATGAGGAAATTATGGATTCGCTTGTTTTTGCGCTTGAGGCGGTAATGCCTATAATTCTTATGGTCGCCATAGGATATATCATCAAAAAGATTGGTTTCTTGACAGTAGATATGGGAAAAGTCATCAATAAGCTTGTCTTTCGCATCTTTCTTCCCGTCATGCTTTTCTTGAATGTCTATAAGATCGAGAGCCTTTCCCTTATAGAATTTGACTACATACTGTATGCACTTATCGCCACTACGGCAATTTTTCTGTTGGCAATTCCCTGTGTCATTCTTATAACAGACAAAGGAGCTGAAAAAGGAGATCGTATTCGGTACACTCATGCGAACCGTCTTTGTCCCGATTTTTGGTCTTGGCATTGCGTTCCTTTGTTTCCGTTATTCATTTGACGGTGCGAAGTTTGCCGCACTTGTAGCTCTGTTTGCCACTCCCGTGGCGGTATCCGGTGTACCGATGGCGCAGTAAATGGGAGCGGATCATACGCTTGCGGGGCAGCTTGTGGTATGTACTACATTGGCGTCTTCGCTTTCAGTATTCACCGTATCATTCTTAATGAAGCTTGCAGGCATATTTTAAATATGACAGCCTCACTCAATTTTGTGTTTGAGCGAGGCTGTTTTTCTTTATATCAAATTTTCAAGCTCTTCGAATATTCTATCAGCAATAGTCTGCATTCCAAGGTCGCCGGGGTGATTTGCCACGCCCTTATGCTCAAAAAGACCGATTGCTTTCATTTCGCTGTTCTGCCCGAGATCTCCTAAGAAAACAAGAGGACAATTTTTCTCTTGGCTTATCTGAGCGAAAACAACATCTCCCGGATGCTTCCAAAAGCCTGTCGTGATAATAAATTTTGCCTTTCCGCTTCCGTCCAGATAATCCAAAAGCTTAGTAAGCTCAATTCTAAAGGCTTCTGTATCAAAATCGTTCGGCTGACAATTTTCTATCGCACGGAAAACGATAATATCGGCGCCGAAGCTTCTTGCCGCCTCATATTTTTCAAGGAGAGTTTCACCCTTCTTGTAATCCTTCTCCCAGGCGCTCACCTGACAAATACAGAACTCAGCTTCTCTCGTTTCTCTGACATTTTTCATAAGCAAATGCACGTAATCCTTATCTATCGAGGATGCCGCCATTCCCCATTCGCCGAACCATCCTATCTCCGGACGGTAGCCGTGAAGAGTTATAGAGTTTCCGACAAACATTATTTTAATGCCGCCCTCTCCGTCAAAGCGAACACTCCCCTTGTTCTGAAGCTGATTTGTCGCTTTTACGGTATTCTTTTTCATCTCGGCATATTCATCCTTTGCGGGAATAAAGGTTATATTATTTGTATATTCGTTTTTCTTTACCGTAAGCTCTTCGAGAGGAATTCCGTTCTGATATATATCACAGATAGTAACGTTTTCGGTCATGCTGTTGGCATCGTATCCCGTAAAGGACGCCTTTACCTTGTGATTTCCGATAATGCGGATATTTATAAACGTGATATCTCTGTTTTTACCTCTTCTCTTTCCGCCTGCAGAATATTCATGATGAAACAGTACATCTGCATTGAAAATATTGGGAACATAATTTTCGTCAGCCTGCGAAAACTTATGGTCATCGCTCTTTTGTATCATAGGCTGAGGAATAACATCATCAAGCTCTATGTCTATATCTTCGAATGTTATATTGTGAACATCTGCGTAATCAACATTACTGCAGTCAAGAACATTTCCTGTTACGTGAATTATTTTACAGCCTCTGAATACAATGTTGCATATCTCCTCGGCACGTGTTTCCGCACCTATTTCAAGGCACTTGCTCCAGTCGTTCCATATGACACAATTTTCCACGAGTACGTTTTTGAAGTTTTCGTAGGACTTGCCTCCTCGATACATAGCTTCTTTGACCTTTGCCTCAACGTCCCCATCATAGTAACAGTCAAATCCTTTTACGCAGACAGAATCATCAAATGTGCGCAAAAAGCAATCCGAGATATGTACGTTTTCACAGTTGTGCATATCTATTCCATCTGAATTGTATCTCCAGCATCCTATTATTTTTACGTTTTTGATATCAATATTATTGCACGCAAGGGGACGTATATTGTAAACGAGAGAGTCCCTGATGGTTATTCCGTCTATTTTTATATTATTGCAATATTCAAATACAACAGTATGTCTTCTGTTCGCATTTTTTATAGCAGCTTGATTATCGGTTGCGTTGGCTTCAAAAAGTATTTTTTCTTTATTGCGGCTGTTGTCAAGTATACCTCGTCCGAGAATACTTATATTATCCGCGTCTATTGCGTAAACACAGGCATAAACCACGGCGCCCTCATCTATAAACAAGACATCTCCGCTTTTAAGGATTATCTCTCCTACATCATGCTCTCCTGCCCCAAAATAAATTGTGCTTTTTGAGTTTTTGTTGACGTTGTATTCGGGCATAGAATCGACAAAAACATGAAGCGCCTTATTTCTTCCGTATGCTTCCACGGTAAAATATGCCGGCTTTTCAAGAGTGAACTTTATTTTACCGTCTAAACTTATCTCCGGCTCTATTCCAAGCGAAGCGGGACGAATTTTCACTTCATCAAAGCTATGCTTGGGAGTTACCTCAAATTCAAGCGCTTCATCAGCGGCGAGAGAAAGAAACTGTACAGGCTCGCTCTGTGAGACATCTCTTTGATGACCGGGCCAACGGCGATTGAATGGTATGGCTGAGGCTCGCGCTGTATTGGTTTCTGCCAATATTCCGTTCACCTTAACCGAATAATCATCGCAAAATGGCTCGGTTTTTACTACAGGATAAATTCTTACGCTCATATATTCATCTCCTTAAATATTTTATCACCAACAAGATAACACACAAAAGATGCATTTTCAAGGTATATTTTTTAGAAATAGGGGCAATTATTAACTGATTTCTCTTGATTTTGATTTATATGAGTGTTATAATAAAAACAAAAAACTTGAAGAGAAAAAATGTACGTATATAAAATTAAACTTCCGTCTCAGATCCCATCTACAGTATGGGCATGCAAAACAACCGTTACAAATTACAAATGGAAAAGCGCCAACAAAAATAATATGATAGAGCTTAGCCTCAGCCATGCATCGAGCAGAAGAGCCTATGTAGAAGGGTTAGGAAATTTCGAGCTAAATGGGACTTGCTTCGGTTGCTCGGTTGGCGAAGAAAACAAAACAAGCGAGGCAGATGCTGGTATAGCCGTAGATATACTTACTATTGCTCTGAAATTTGAGAGTATAGAAGGGGAGCTTTGCAAGCTTGATTCTGACACTCCTCTTCCGGACTGCTCGGTATTACTCGTCCCGCTATACGATACCGATTTGCCCGAGCAGGACCTTTGTGAGCTTGAATCACTTTTTTACAGATACATACACTGTTATATGGAACACTCCGCATCTGCGGATGCAATGTGCGCTTCAATAATTTTCGAGCTTTTCTCAAGGCTCGACAGCATTACGCGCAAAAATTTGAAAACAAGACGCGGCACACACGGCACCAAATTAAGCAGCAAAGATAAATATGTAAATTATTACGTTTCAAAGGCGGAATCTATAATGAAACGCAGATACGCCGAAAAAATAACTCTCAATCAAACGGCAAACGAGCTCGGAATTACCCCAAGCTATCTTTCTACCGTATTCCGAGAATCAACAGGAAAATGCTTTTCGGACAGACTTTTACAAATACGCATGGAAAAAGCGAAGGAGCTTATACTCGAAGGCAAACTTTCTGTAAAACAGATATCCGAATCTATAGGCTTTGACGACGAAAGCCATTTCCGCAAGCGCTTCAAGCATTATTTCGGCGCAAGCATAAGAGAATATGTCTGCATAAATAAGGAGCAGACTCTTTACCACAAAAAGCCTACTTTTTAGAAGATAATCAAGAGACTCCTCTATTTTTTATGAGAAATTTCCAAAATCTATTGACAAATTCAGACTACCGCCATAGCATGTACTATATCCTGGAGGAAAGATAATGACACAAAAATTATTTGATAGCGTGCTTAAGGTTATGGAATTGAATTTGCCTTTTCCATAATCTTTCTCCTTTGATTTTATGTTATAATTACAGTACAGTGTGTCCGCAATTATTAAGGATACCTACAGACAAAATAAATCTTTATCAGACCTTGCAAAATTCAGGAAAATATGATACAATAA
>SVQV01000023.1 GCA_015065175.1 Oscillospiraceae bacterium
ACTCACAGTCGCAGGGCTACGGCTATCAGATATGGTGTACCGAGCAGGGCGGCTTCGCCTTCAACGGAATGGGCTGTCAGCTTGCGATATGTCTGCCGTGTAAGGATCTTATCTTCGTATGTACCGCCGACAATCAGGGAAATTTAAGCCAGAAGGATCTGATGTTCTACGGATTTTTTGATTATATAGCAAACAAGATGGGAAAAGAGCCGTTGCCAGAAAACGAAGCGGGCGAAAAGATGCTTGCGGAAATGACCGAGAATTTGGAAATTCATCACGTAAGCGGAGACGCTACCTCCTCTTATGCGGATAAGATAAACGGAAAAACATTTATCTGCAATCAGAATGCGCAGAAAATTGCAAAGTTTTCTTTACATTTTGACGGTGACAAGGGCGAATTCAGATACACCAATGCGCAGGGAGACAAGGTTCTTCCTTTCGGCATAGGTAAAAATGTGTACGGCAAGTTCCCTCAATACGGATATTCCGAAAAATTTGCGGGAGAGGTGACTGCAAACGGTCACTTGTACGATTGTGGCACATCTGCCGCTTGGCTTTCGGATTTTCAGCTCGGAATAAGATGTCAGGTCATTGACAGCTTTGTGGGGAATTTATGGATGACCTTTGCCTTTAAAGGAGATGCGGTTACGGTTTCTATGGTGTCCAATGCCGAAGGTTTCCTCGGCGAATACAAGGGTAACTTTGTAGCAAAGATTGAAAAATAAATATTTAAGCATAAAAGGAGATTAAAAATGAGAAAACTTATTAGAAGCAATTTACCGGATTCGTTTCCCGACCTCAGAGGGAAATATCCGATTGCTTTAAGCACGGAAAACACGCTTAAACGCTTCAATATAACGAGAAATGAGCTTCCGGACGAGATTACGGTTCAGAAGCCTATCTCACTTGATGAATACCCCAAATCTCTTGAAAGACAGATATACGTTTCCGCAAAAAAAGGAAATGACGCTAATTCGGGCGAGAAGGATTCACCTCTCAAAACTCTTAACGAAGCCGCAAAAAGAACAAAATCGGGCGGTGTTATTTGGGTAGAGGGCGGTCTCTATGAAGTCGCCGAGACTGTGGCTTTCGGTAAGGAGCAGTCGGGCTGCGACGACGCGCCTCTGTTTATAAAGGGATACGGAGATGAAAAAGCCGTATTCACGACAAACAAAAAAATCGACACCTCCGGATTTAAGCCTGTTGACACGAAAAATGACGAAAGGGCAGCTCGCTTGAAGCGTGAGGTGTGGGACAAGGTTTTGTGCCTTAACCTTTACGAGCAGGGCTGGAAGGAGGACGATATAGCCGATATGGCTAAAACGGGTCCCGCGCGTCTCTTTATTGACGGAGAGGAGCTTTCTTTAGCCCGTTTCCCGAACGCCTTCCACGCGGACGGAAGCAAGACGACAGAAAAAGAGCTGCTTTATTTCAAGCACGTTTATGAGAGAGGAAGCATGACGCTCGAGTTCGGTCCTCTCTATCAGGAGTGGGTTGCCCGTGTTAAAGCTGACCCTAATTTGACTCTTGACTCTGTCATCGGTTGGGAGGTCCGTGTCGTTGACGAAAGGGACGAAAACGTTGACGCAGGCGACAACTATATGGGCGAAGAGATAACCTCTTGGAAAAATGACGGAAATATCTGGGCGTACGGAAGCTTCCATTCGGGCTACGAGCGCGGATATTATCAAATGGCCCCCGACTGTGTACACGGCGACGGGCTTCTCGGTCTTCCGAAGGATGACGGATTTTATTCTCTTAAATCGATACATCCAAACGCAAGAGGCGCATTCGTTTCGAAAAACTCTCCCGCCGGAAGAAATACCTTCTATATGCTGAACGCCATAGAAGCGCTTGATGCTCCCGGTGAGTGGTATATTGACAAAAAGACGGGAAATCTTTACTTATATCCCAATGTTGAGGATGTAAAGAAGGTCACGATGACCTATTCGGGCACTATAGATGTGAATTTGTTCAATGTGTCGGATGCTTCCTATATCGTTTTTGATAATATACATATTGACGGCGCGAACGGAAGCGGCGCGGTTTTTGAAAATAGCAGCAATATCGTTTTCCAGTTCTGCTCTGCAAAGAATACGAAAAAAGGAGGAGTTTTGCTAAATAATGTGACGGACAGCGCTGTCATAAATTCCGATTTTTCACAGCTGTACGGTCCTATGGTATGGATTACAAATACGGAATCAATGAAAACAATGACTACCTCCAACCTGTTTATACAGAACAACTTCTTCCATTCGCCTAAATACGCGCAGGATCTCGGATGCTCTTATACCGGTTGCCGCGTGGTATTCTCGCACAACTATTATTTGAACACCATTCTGCACGGCTCGGGAATTGAATGTATTATAGAATATAACCATTTTGACGGTGGAAAGAAAGAGGTTACCGACGGCGGAATGGTATATATGGGAAGCCTCAAAAATCGCGGAAATCACATTCGCTATAACCTTTTCCACAGATTTTGCGCTTCGCATAATGCAGTATATCTTGACGGAAAAGCGAGCGGCACCTACGCTTATTGCAATATAATAAGCGCGCTCGGAGCAAAGACTAACTTTGTAAAGCCCTGGTATTCTTCTGCGGGACAAAATAACGTATTCTTTGCCAATATAGCTATTCTTCGTAACTCCGAGCAGTTGAAAAAAACCTTGTACGGAGACAGCGAGGACGAGGCGACGGGTAGCGTGACCACGAAGGATATGATAAACGAATCCTGCCTGTTCTATTACACGGGTCCGAACAATCCGAAAACAGGAGACAGCGAGCAGGGATATGCGTGGACTCGCGCGAAAAGCGGCTGGATACGCGCCGCTTTAGCATTGTATTTTGAGCAGTTTGATGCCGAGGCTTATAAGAAGAGATTCCCTGAGTTTATGGAATGGTGCGTAGCGGCAAAAGCGTTGGTTGCGGCTTATGATACCGCCCCGAATTATGCGATAACCTACGGTCCGTCGGTGCTCTATTATAAGACCTTCACGTATCCCGCAAAGGACGGAGAGACGATATGGATTCCTCCCTATAAATACGTTGATGAAAATGACACCGTGCAAATTATGCCCGAGCGCACCGCCGTTGCGGAAAACGGAGAGGGAATAACGCTTACATACAGTGAGCTTGCGGCTGTAGACCGTGTCTCTCGTCAGCCCGCGTTCAACTGTATAAAGAACAATATCGTTCTCGGCGGCTCGGAAGACCCCGAAAAGCGTATTACAAACAACGCAACGAGATATGCGGGAGTGCTCAGCCTCACGGACAAGACGGGCAACTTCATGAACTACGACTATAATGAAATATTAGAGGATGCCGACAATTTTGACTATACGGTTAAGGACTCCGCGTGGGAGCGTATAGAAAAGGAAATGGGCAAGGACTTCATAGAGGAGATAAAGAAGTTCGATTACAGCAAGGTTGGACCTACAAAATAAGAAAATCAAAAAGGGCGTTTTATGAATATTGCGCTTATAACGGGCGCTTCAAGCGGTATGGGAGCTGAGCTTGCCAAACTGCTTTCACGCGAGGACGGGATAGATAGAATTATTCTCGTCTCTCGCCGTGAGGACAGACTGCAAGCTCTCGCCTCCGAGCTTGATAAGCCTTCAAGTATAATTGCTATTGATATAACGAAGCGTGAAGAGAGGGATGTTCTTGCTCAGTATCTTGAGAAGGAGCAGCCCAATATATCGTATCTTATAAATTGCGCGGGAGTCGGATTTTACGGTCTCTTTGAGGAAACGGGCTGCGAAAAGCATATAAACACGGTCTCGCTTAATTGCGAGGCGTTGACCGCCGTTACTTATCTCGCTCTGCCGTATATGAAAAAAGGCGCGCGTATACTTATGCTTTCGAGCGCTTCGGCATTTCTGCCGCAGAAAAAATTCTCCGTATATGCCGCCTCAAAGGCATACGTTCTTTCCTTTTCGCGCGCGCTGGGCGCAGAGCTTAAATGCCGCGGTATTTCGGTAACCGTCGCCTGCCCGGGTCCTGTCGCAACGGATTTTATGAACACCGCATATGAAGGAAATATTCCTGCTGCAAAGAAAAAATTCTGTGCTGACTGTAAAGATATTTGCGAAAAGATATACAAGGGCGCAAAGAAAAGAAAAAAAGTGGTAGTTCCCACTCTTTCTATGAAGCTTGTTCATGTTACTTCTAAAATATTACCTACATCTTTGCTTATAAAATTTTTAAAATAAAATAAAAAAGGATTTTTCAGCTTGCGTTTTGCATTTATGAAAAATCCTTTTTTGTTATTCACTTGTTTTTTATATTGCTGATATACCAATTTCCCTTTTCGCGTTTCATAACGATTATTGTATCGTCTATCTCTTGTGAATAGTATTCCGTGTTATATAACATTTTCGCATTTACATACGCCTCGGAATCATTGAGGGTGATTTTCCTGTCTTCAAATTTTAGCAGGTCGCCATCTGAAACCATGCCCACACTCATGCCAAAAAGATCTGCATAGTTTAATGAGGATGTCATTCCTATAATTGGGTGGCACCCCGAAAAAGCACCGAGCGCGGTTTTTGTTACGTTCAGTGTGGATTTCAGAGTGTTACGAGTTTTTTTATCAAAGCACTCAACAGCACCGTCAAAATCTCCCGAATTATAACAGTATAAGAATTCATCGATCCTTTCATTTATCAATTCTTCATCGCTTTTAGGAGGTTCTTTTTCAAAAAATGAGTTTATTGTGCTTAGTATCTGCTCTCCGTATAAGTCGAATGCAATATATAGCAATAAGGCTATCAATAAAAACAGTATTATCTTTTTCATCTTTTATATTGTTCATCATCAAATATTTCGTTTGATTTTTTGATAAGGAATATTGTGAGCGAGATTATTAAAAAAAGGCTTATTATTTGCGAAAAGGATAAAAAGCGGAGAATTCCCCTTTCTTTATCGCCCCGTAAAAATTCTAAAATAAAGCGAACGGCAGGATACAGATATAGATATACAACAGAAGTAACGCCTTTTTTATTGCAGGTTAAATATATAATCAAAAGCAATGCAAATATCCAAACAAGACAGAAGGCTTCTAAAATCTGTATCGGTAATAACGGCACACCTACAGGTGTCATGCCGTATGATTCCGTGTATGTAACGGAAAACGGACCGTTATATTCTACTCCGTAGCAGCAGCCTGCAAAAAAACAGCCTATTCTTCCGAATGCATGACCAAAGGGCAGCGCGACAGCATATATGTCAAAAAAGTCGCTTTTTGAAAGCTTATATTGCTTCAAATATATGTACAGTCCGAGAATTCCCCCTAAAAGTCCCCCGTAGAATACAAATCCGCCTTTTATTAGATTTATAAACGGTATTTTGAAGGTGATTATCTGCTTAAGTGAGACCAATATGAATAATAGCTTTGAGCCTATTATTGCGCCTATCATTGTGTATGCGCAGGAAGCAAAGATGTCGAAAAGCGGAATACCCTTGTTTTTTGCCAACAAGCTTCCTATGATTACAGAGGAGATGATCCCTGAATAAAAAAACAATCCGTATAAAGTAAGTTCTATTCCTAAAAAAGATATGTTGTTAGACATAATACCTCTCAAAAGTGTGAAACCTGCTTCGCTCGAGATATAAGGGAGGCTCATTCGAAGAGTAGCAAAAGCTTCGTTTGATTTCTATATAACGGGCGAAACAGATTTTTTTGTCAAAGCATTGAGTTAAACGCGGAATTTACGCTGCTACCTACGCCTGCCGCGCACAGAACGCAGATGCCGCAGGTAAAAAAAGAAATGCCTGTAAGCACTGTGGCAACAATGCTGATTATAAAGGCAGCCGTGGCTAATCCTGTAGGCTGCTCGTTTTCTTTAAGAGCTTTTCTGCCTTGAATAGATAAAACAAGTCCTACCACAGCAACCGGTAATCCAATTATAGAGCCTACCGCTCCCAAAAATGTTAGCACTACACCTACTATGCCGAGAACAAATCCCGCTACCGTTTTGTTTTTTCCCATTTTTAATTCTCCTTTCTCCATAAATTAAATTGAAGTGGCTAAATTTTGCTAAAAAGCAATATGTAACAAAATGTTACATATTTATTGTAACACAATGTTACACTAATGTCAAGAGGTTTTTTTAAAATTTTTTATTTAGGAGGTTGCCGTGAAAGGATTACGCTTGATAAGAAAGAAAAAAGGGTACAGTCAATTAAAGGTTGCTATGGACTTGAATATAAGCAGGGAAGCTCTTTCCTACTATGAAACGGGCAAAAGAAGCCCTGATATTCAAATGCTGCTTCTGCTTTCGGAATATTTCGATGTTTCCATAGATTTTCTTATAAGAGGTACAGAGTTTACGCCTAAATTTCACAAATAAAAAGGACCTTAGTCAAGTTTAAAATTTTGACTCGGTCCAATATGTCTTGTTCGTTTCAAATTTTGATTTATCGGTCTTTTTCTTGAGGGACTTTTTTGCAAAAAAGTCCCTCAAACTCTTCAAAAAACCTTAAAGAAATATTTCTTGATTTAACCGTCGGGCATTCTGCCGAGACCATTCGCTTCACGTACTGGATGAGCTACAACTCTATAACAAATACTCAATCACTTCCTTAAGAATCAATCCATAAAAAATCTTTGTTTCTTCAAGCTGTGACGAAGTCACATCATAACTATGCGTAGCAAATCATAGCTCATAACTTGCCCGAAGGGCAATCATAACTGAGTCTGTTGCCTTCGCAACAGACTCATAAATTGCAAATTATAAAAAAGTGATAAATGATAAAGCGGGGCTGAGTTTTTGTTTCAGCTCCGCTTTTGTAAAAGGTAGTTGTTTTTTATAAGGGTTTGTAAATGCTTCTTGCTCCGTACAGATACCAAGCCTGTTCGTTTCGTATCCAGCCTCTTATGGTGAAAAGACCGCATCTCCAGTAGTGGTCGAAGCCACCGCCGTGAACGTAGTGATCTATTTTCGGATTGCCGCCGAGATAGTAGTAATCTCCGAAACTGTTGTTTCTCAGAAATTCACTGTAGGCTAAATCCTTTTCTATTCCTACAGAGCTTTCGGGAAGCGCAAGCCAGGGACGCTCCCTGTCAAAGCCAAGGTTTTTTATGTAGTGTACCTCGGCGGGAATTGCGATTCCGTCGTTGCTTGTCTGGACCTCCTGTTCGATGCCGTGGGCTTCATAGCCTTCCATTCCGTCCGAGTAATCCTCTATATTATTGCATATATAGGTCTTATTGTCTCTTATATTTATTCCGTCGAGATGACACCAGACATTTCCCCAGAGATTTTCCATACCGCGATATTTAACTCCCGAGCGGTATATTTTATTTGCGTCATCGCCACCGATGCATACTGTTTGTCCCGTGTGATATGAAAGTCTGTCCGTTGAGCCTGTTTTCCAAGGCGAAGCGCCTACGTACATTTCCGAAGTAATGTCTACAGGCTCACCGTCAAAGGTAATGACTGTTTTTCCGTCCTGCGTCTGTATATCGGTTATAAGTCGGTTGTATATACTTACTCCGTCTTTTCCGCAGATGAGCATTCTCGAATTTACGAAAAGCTCGTGAATTGTAGCAGGGCGAAGCTCGCTTATTACAATGCGGTTAGTGGCTTTCTCATCGCAAAGAGACATATATCTTACCGCAGGCTGAAGCATTTTTCCGACACCGCCGCCGATCGTATTCTGACAGTTTCTGTCCGCAAACTCGATAAGATATAAATTCTGCAAGGTAAGGAGCGTGCGCAGGTCGAAAAGAGCATATCCGCGACCGTTACTCTTTATAAGCTCACGGAATTCACGTCTCGTTTTTTCGTATAACGGAATTTCTCCGCTTGACGAGCCGCCTACAGAGTTCAATTCATAAGCCGATACGTAAATAAAATCAAGCTCTTTTCCGTTCTCCGAAAAAGAGGGGTCGAGCATAAAGCCTTCACGCATCACAGCGCTTATGTATCTGTATTCGTAGCCGTCCTTTACTTCACGCTTTATATAGTGCTTTGGGATTTCCACAAATATGTCGCCTTTTTCCTTCAGGTCATAGGAAACACGGGTGCTTCCGTTTTCGTCT
Organism: Oscillospiraceae bacterium; assembly: GCA_015065175.1. Taxonomy (GTDB): domain Bacteria; phylum Bacillota; class Clostridia; order Oscillospirales; family CAG-272; genus UBA1740. The sequence goes on from SVQV01000023.1 coordinate 8,048, forward strand.
TTTGAAAGAACACATCTTTTTATTTCCGACCAGGGATAGATGCGGTCAAAATCGGAAAAGCCGCCCTCACCTGTATTTTCGTCATACGCTTTAACAGAAAGACCGAGAGCGTCACAAAGTCTTTCACATGGGGAGTCATAGTATAAACCGTCGTCGGCGCATAATTTCCAACGAACGCCGTAAAGCGCATTTTCGGAACTGTTATTCATAATTTGAACCTCTCAAAAATAAAAAAGATAAAACAAAAAGGGATTAGATTTATAAAGCTAACCCCTTTTAATCACAGATTATTCCTCTGTCTTGATGATTTCCTCGCCGTTGTAATAGCCGCAAGCCTTGCAAACACGGTGAGTAAGCTTAAAAGCACCGCACTTAGGGCACTTTACGAGACTCGGAAGGTTAAGCTTCCATGTGCTGGAGCGTCTCTTGTCTCTGCGCGCTTTAGATACTTTTCTCTTCGGTACTGCCATTTTGATATACCTCCTTAGTCGTTAGCACAGTGTGCTATATATTATTAATTATTTTTTATCTTTCTGTTCTTTTTCTTGCTCTTTCATTTGCATAAGTATTTTCTGCAAAGGCGCAAGTCTGGGGTCGATTTCTTTTTGAATGCAACCGCAGCTGCCGTAATTCAAGTCCTTACCGCATTTCTGGCAAAGACCGAGACAGTCCTCTTTACAAAGGATCTTCGACGGAAAATCCAATTCGAGAAGCTCAAGGAGCATTTCGTCCAAATCAAGGAAACCGTCTTCGATAACGGCATAGTCATCAAGCTTGTCCTCGTCTTCACTTTCGAGTACATTTGCGGGAGCAACGGTCTTTTCCACAGTAAAACCGAAGACTCCGGGTACGTCGCAAAGGCAACGGGAACATGCAGCTACATATTCGATGTGAGCGTCAATAGTCAGACGCATATAACCGGCGGAGTTGGTAATCTTACCGATCACACTGAGAGGCGTGGAGAAGTGAACACCCCAAAGATTGCTTGTGCGGTCTTCTGAGTAATCCTGCGGCACAAGACTGAAATCCACATCGAGACAACGACATTCACCTGCGAGCATAGGTCTTAAATCTAATTTCATAAATCATTCACCTACCGCTTTTAGTTTGTTTTGAGAATAAAAGGACGAATTCTCAAAGTCGTACATATTATTATACACATTTTGCTTTCAAAAGTCAATAGGAAAAATAATTTTTTTGAAATAAAATTTTCTTTATATAAAGTAAAGTTACTTTTTGCGGTGAATGTTCAGCACCTTAGCGGATTTTCTGCCCTCGGGTATTATCTCACCTGCTTTTATAAGGGCATTCTTCGTCATTATAGGACCGACAAGCTCGTAGATAAGTACGGAGAACAGAATTATATTTCTGATAAGTCCGCCCTCATAGTCGCCGAGCTGCATTGCGGTAACCGACATTCCGAGCGCAACACCCGCCTGCGGCAAAAGTGTGATTCCGAGGTGCTTCACTATTTGCTCGTCGCATTTCATAAGACGTGCGCTGAAAGTAGCACCTGTTATCTTTCCGAGTGAGCGGAACAGGATATATACTATTCCGATGAGCACAGCAGCAAGACTCGTGAATACGCTTAACTCAAGCTCCGCGCCGCTTATTACGAAGAAAAGAATAAATAGCGGTGTAGTCCAACGGTCAACACGGTCCATAAGCTCCTCAGAGGACTCGCAGACGTTGCAGAACACAGTGCCGAGCATCATACAGGTAAGAAGGGGAGATGCGCTGAGTATTACCGAGCCAAGCTCTATTTTTATCATAGTCAGAGCAACGGTCAGGAATACGAAGGTAACAGATACGGAAAGACGCTTGCTTCGGGAGTGGAAGAGCTTTTCCATTTCCGAGAATATGTAACCCATAACAGCGCCGAGGATGAGAGAAACAACTATTTCCAAAATAGGATTTACTACTATTGATACTATATCCATTTCGCCTCTTACCATAGCCTTTGAAATTCCAAAGGAAACGGCAAAAACGATAAGTCCGACAGCATCGTCAAGAGCGACTATAGGAAGCAAGATATCTGTCAGCTTACCCTTCGCCTTGTATTGACGTACTACCATAAGAGTAGCGGCAGGAGCGGTAGCGGTAGCGACCGCGCCGAGTGTGATGCAAACGCTCTTGGGAAGCACATCCTCACCGAGAATAAAGCTGAGAGCAATAAGTGCCAGATCTACAAAAAGAGTAGCTACAAGAGCCTGAAATATTCCTATTACCGTCGCCTGTTTTCCTGTCTTCTTAAGGTCGGAAAGACGAAATTCGTTTCCTATGGAAAAGGCGATAAATCCGAGCGCAACATCCGAGATCAAGCCGAATTTTTCCACATATTCCATAGAGAGAAATCCGAGTCCCTCTATTCCCAAAAGTCCCAAGCAGTAAGGTCCTATAATAACGCCCGCAATGAGATATCCCGTAACGGCGGGAAGCCCTAACGGCTTTACCACTCTTGACATCAAAAGCCCTGCCATAAGCGCGCAGGAGATGCTAAGTAAGATTTCCATTTTAAAAGTCCTTTCAAAAAACATATAATAACAACAAATACATATTTTAGCACTTATTTACAGTAATGTCAATAGATGTTCTAAAATTAAATACAAATTAAAACCAAAAAATTAAGAAAAAACGGAAAAACGAAAAAGCACTTATGAAAAACGGTTTTGTTATCACAAGTGCTTCTATATGTGTTATGAGATTTTAAGATTTACGCTTCTTCTACAGCGCCTGTGCGGACAGCTTCGAAGTCCTCTTCGATTTCCTTTGAAGGAGCTTTTGTGAGGAGCGATACTATAACGATGCAGATGCAGGAGAAGATGAATGCGGGGAGTAATTCATAGATAGCGAATACGCCGCCCAATTTGGAAATTACCAATTTCCAGATGAATACCATAGCGCCGCCGCCTACCATGCCTGCGATAGCGCCTTCTTTTGTGGTACGCTTCCAGAAGAGCGAGAAGAGCATAAGAGGACCGAATGTTGCGCCGAAGCCCGCCCATGCGAAGGATACTATCTGGAAGATAACGCTATTTTCATCCAATGCAATTATAACACCGATAGCGGTCAAAACGATAAGAGTGATACGGGAAACGATCATAACCTGCTTGTCTGTTGCGTTCTTCTTGGCAACGCCCTGGAAAATGTTCTTCGCAAATGCGGAAGCGGCAATAAGCAGATAAGAGTCGGAAGAGCTTATAGTAGCCGCAAGAATACCCGCCATAACGAAGCCCGCAATTATGGGGGGGAGATAGCTTGTCGAAAGTGTTATGAAGATGCTTTCGGCGGATGATTTCGTAAGATGCTCAACGGGGAAGAGCTGACGGCCGACAAGACCGATGAATACAGCAACTGCCAAAGAGATAACTACCCATATCATAGCGACACGGCGGGAGCGCTTCAATTCATTCTCATGACGGATAGCCATAAAGCGCAAAAGCACCTGAGGCATACCGAAATAACCCAAGCCCCATGCCATCATGGATGCGACTGTGAGAATGCCGTAGGGAAGAGCTTCGCCGAAGAGAGGTCTGCCCGCTTCAACAAGCTGTACACCGGAGTCATCCAATGTAGGATTTGCAAGACCGAAGAATTCAAGGAATCCGGGGATATCCTTTGCGTTTTCAAGCACCGCACCTACACCGCCTGCATTGACTGTAGAGATGATTACGATAACGGTAAGCGCAACTATCATTACTACAGCCTGCATAAAGTCGGAAGCGCTTTCGGCAAGGAATCCGCCGAGTATGGTATACAAAAGAACGAACAATGCGCCTATTACCATCATGGCAATATACGGAGCGCCGAACAATGTGGAAAAGAGCTTACCGCAGGTAACCAGACAGCTGGAAGCGTATACTGTAAAGAATATAAGAATAAAAGCAGAGGATATCAGCATGATAACCGGCTTTTTCTCACGGAAACGGTTAGAAAAGAAATCGGGAAGCGTTATGGAATTGTTAGCGCGAACACTGTAACGGCGAAGACGCTTGGAAACTATAAGCCAGTTAAAATATGTACCTATGGCAAGACCGATAGCAGTCCATGCCGCATCTGCGAGACCGCACCAGTAAGCGACACCAGGCAGACCCATAAGAAGCCATCCGCTCATATCCGAAGCCTCGGCGCTCATTGCGGTGACCCAAGGACCGAGCGAGCGTCCGCCGAGGTAATATTCATCAGAGCTTTTGTTAGCTCTCTTAGCGTAAAATACGCCTATCATAATAACGATAGCCATGTAGATTACCATAGCTATAAGGATTTGTAAAGTATTTCCGTTCATAGAAACCTCCTGAGTGAAACTTTTTTGATGCTTGTGTATACATGCATAATCTTGTTTTACATTATATCACAAACAAGTGCTACAAATCAATACTTTTTTTAATGTTTTTTTAATTTTTTTAACTTATTTTGAAAAAAAGTAGAATTAAATAAAACAGGCGCGCAGATATTCCGATAAAAATGTTCTTATCCGGCGCGTCTGTCTTATTCAAATTTTATTTTACAGAGAAATTACTTTCTCTTTTCGGGCATAAACCAACCGAATGCGCAGGGGGAGAGAGAATACTTACCGAGGGTATGGACGGCTTCGCCTTCTCTTTCGGGAGACCAAGAGTATCCGCATACGCGGATGTTCATCTTCATAGGTCTGTCCTCTGTCCAATCTATATCCTTTCTCTTTACCGTAAGGAACAGATTGCCGTCGCTTTCCGTCATTTTGAATTTGGCAAGCTCCTTTTCCGCTCTTTCGCCGAACATCGAGTAATAGCATTTCGTTTCGAGTCCCGTAAACGTAAGCTCAGATTGGCGCATCATAAGCGGCGGATAGGGGTGGAAGAGCTTGAATTCAGCGGAAATCAGGTTGTAATCGGTCTTTGATATCTTGATGTAAAGATTTTCATCGTCGTATGAAGCCGAGAAACCTAAATCGTCGATTACATTTACCCATTCGCCCTTTGAAATATCGCCGTAAGCCAGGTTATAATGAGGAATATCCTCCTCAACACCGTCATAGTATTCGAGAGGAGTAAGACCTGCTTTGATACGTTCCTCTACCTCAACAAATTCGGTCTTGAGCAATTCCTTTAAGGTCTCTATTCTGTGATAGAGCTTCTTCGGGAAGAACTTGAAGCCTTCTGCCTCGGAGTGATATCCGAGACGTGAATCCTGCTCGCACAGCTTTACCATTTGTAAGCTGAGGTCCATTTCGGAGTTTACAAGCTCTTTCATTTCGGAGAGGAGAGTCATAGCGTCTCCTTCGCCAAGTCCGAGCTGCTCGCGCTTCTTATAGAAGTTTAAGATGTTGGAGCTGCTCTTGGCAAGCACTGTAAACGCCTTTATTACGGTCAAGTGCTCTTCGGGGATGCTTGCACCGTCAAGAAGCTTTTCACCTTCAATAAACTCGTCTCTCATCTTTTCTATAAGAATGATAGCCTCTTCAAGAGTATGTCCGCAGAGCAGAGCATCGTTTATTCTGTCGCCGTTCGGCTTATCGAGGAGAAGCCATGTTCTCGCGGGAGAGAAGTTACGGGGCTTAAGGCTAAGCTCCCAGCATACACCATCATGCATAGGTCCGTAGTAGCTGAACATTATATTGATGGGATAGTTGGAATAACCCTCTTCAAAATGCTTCCATGCCTCTGCAAGCTTAGCGGCATTGCTTCTTCCGCTGAATGCAGCGGCGAGACGGAGCATAAATTCATCCTTTTTGGAGAAGTCATCGCAGAACGCAAGCTCGCCTGCCGCCTTGCTCATTATAGAAGGATAGTTACCGAAGTACCAGCACTCCATAACGCCTGTTACGTTGAACTTTCTCGCACCCTTGAACTTCTCGAAAATGTGACCGGGAGAAGGAATGTAGGGAAGTGTAGCTACCTCGTGAGAGCAGCATATCTGCATTTTCGCATACATCGGCTTACCGTAGCGGATAGCTTCATTTGCGGTATGCTGGAACAGCTCGGACGGACCGGGATAGGAAAGCCAATAGTCAACGCTCTGGCGTACTCTGCCGAGTTGCTCCGCATAGCCCATTTCTTCGAAGTTCTGCATGTTTATGACATCGGAAGGAACGTTCTTTATGTAATCGGAAATAGCTTCGTATTCCCATGCTCTGTTACCGTAAGTCCAGCTTATGAACTCAACGTCTTTTCTTCCGCTGCGGCGGATACCCTCCTGCAAGCAGTCAACAGTCTGCGCAAGCGACTCGCCCTTCGGAATATGACCGCAGTGAGGACAGCTATCAAGACCTTTTGAGGCGCAGGATGTAACTCTTTCACCCTGGGTAATAGAGATGTAGCCTGTAAGCTTAGGAACCAATTCGCAGAGCTGCTTTACTGCATCTATACAGTATTCTCTACCTTTTTCCGTATGAGTACAGATAGGCTTTTTCGGCCAGCTGGCAATGGGGTCACCGCCGCCTATAAGCTCTTTGAATTGTTGTGCTATTTCGTCTACAGGGCCTTCAGGCTCGATAGCGAATACGTAAACACCGACACCGTATTTCTCGCATCTCTCACATACTCGGTTCAGCTTTTCAATTCTCTTTTCGTAGCCCTTTCCGTAAATAGTTATAACATTTGAAGGGATAATATCCGAGAATTTGGTGTATATCCAGATGCCGTTTGAACCGTCATGAGCCAAACGGTTCAGGTACTCGTCAGGATAGTAATCCACGTCATCGCTAAGCTCGTCTCCGTTTTTCGGAGGACGGTTAGTGGGGCTGAAGAAGCCCCTCGTTATTCTTTTCTTTATATAGGGAACCTTATGTGTTTTTGAGGGCTTGAGGAAAGGCGCTTCGCTCGCAATAAGCTCGTCTTCTACGAAATAAATGCCTCGTCTGATACCCTCTGTATCGTTAGCGGAAATGATGATAGACTCTGCATTTACCTCGACAAAATATTCCTCAAAGCAGCCTGTTACTACCTGCTTTGTAATAACGGGAAACTTTTTGCCGCCTATGCTATAGATATCGGTAAAACGTTCAAAATCTGCATATGCGGTATCCAAAAGACCTTTCTCGTCCTTGAAATCCTTCTGCAAATAGAGTCCGTCAACAGAAATTTCGCCTTCTTCTATAGCTCTTTTTCCGTAATTCGGGATAGGAGCCTGATGATAGGGCTTTTTCAAATCCTCAATGAACAGCATCTCGGGCTGATCGCTAAAAAACTCATCGTTTTTTATAATACGCCTCATATAAAATCTCCTTTATAATATCTGCGTACAAGTTATTAAACTGTAGATCACATAAAATTATTATTTTCTCTTTTCGGGCATAAACCAACCGAACAAGCAGGGAGAAAGCGAGTACTTACCGAGAGAATGTACACCCTCCTCGGGCTTTTCGGGGGACCAGGGATATCCACCTACAGTGATGTTCATCTTCATAGGTCTGTCTTCTGTCCAGTCGATATCCTTTCTCTTTACTGTAATGAACAGATTGCCGTCGCTCTCCGTCATTTTGAATTTTGCAAGCTCCTTTTCCGCTCTTTCGCCGAACATCGAATAGTAGCATTTCGTTTCGAGTCCTGTAAACGAAAGAGTAGACTGCTGCATCATAAGCGGCGGATACGGGTGGAAGAGCTTGAATTCGGCAGAAATCAAGTTGTAATTGGTTTTAGAGAGCTTTAAGTAAAGATTTTCATCATCGTAAGAAGCCGCGAAGCCGAAGCCTCCGCCTGTCTCTACCCATTCACCCTTTGAAATATCGCCGTAAGCCAGGTTATAATGAGGAATATCCTCCTCAACACCGTCGTAGTATTCGAGAGGAGTAAGACCTGCCTTTATGCGTCCTTCAACCTCTACAAATTCGGTTCTGAGCAATTCCTTCAAGGTCTCTATTCTGTGATAGAGCTTCTTCGGGAAGAACTTGAAGCCTTCTGCCTCGGAGTGATATCCGAGACGTGAATCCTGCTTGCAAAGCTCTACCATCTGTAAGCTGAGGTCCATTTCGGACTTTACAAGTTCTCTCATTTCGGAAAGGAGTGTCATCGCGTCTCCCTCACCAAGTCCGAGCTGCTCACGCTTCTTATAGAAGTTTAAGATGTTGGAGCTGCTCTTAGCAAGCACGGTAAACGCCTTAATTACTGTAGAATGCTCTTCGGGGATAGTAGCACCCTCAAGAGCCTTCTCGCCCTCTATAAATTCGTCTCTCATCTTTTCTATAAGAATGATAGCCTCTTCAAGAGTATGACCGCAGAGCAGAGCATCATTGATTCTGTCGCCGTTCGGCTTGTCGAGGAGAAGCCATGTTCTTGCGGGGGAGAAGTTGCGGGGCTTAAGGCTAAGCTCCCAGCATACGCCGTCATGCATAGGTCCGTAGTAGCTGAACATTATATTGATAGGATAGTTGGAATATCCTTCCTCAAAATGCTTCCATGCCTCTGCAAGCTTAGCGGCATTGCTTCTTCCGCTGAATGCAGCGGCGAGACGGAGCATAAATTCATCCTTCTTTGAGTAATCGTCGCAGAAGGCAAGCTCGCCTGCCGCCTTACTCATTATAGAAGGATAGTTACCGAAGTACCAGCACTCCATAACGCCTGTTACGTTGAACTTTCTCGCACCCTTGAACTTCTCGAAAATGTGACCGGGAGAAGGAATGTAGGGAAGTGTGGCTACCTCATGTGAGCAGCAGATCTGCATTTTTGCGTACATCGGCTTGCCGTATTTGATAGCTTCATTTGCGGTATGCTGGAACAGCTCGGAGGGACCGGGATAGGAGAGCCAGTAGTCAACGCTCTGGCGTACTCTGCCGAGCTGCTCGGCATAACCCATTTCCTCGAAGTTCTGCATATTTTTGATATCGGCGGGAACATTCTTTATGTAATCCGTAACAGACTCGTAATCCCACGCCCTGTTACCGTATGTCCAGCTGATAAACTCAACATCTTTTCTTCCGCTGCGGCGGATACCCTCCTGCAAGCAGTCAACGGTCTGCGCAAGACTCTCGCCTCTCGGAATGTGACCGCAGTGAGGACATGTGGTAAGGCTGCTTGCGGCGCAGGATGTAACTCTTTCACCCTGAGTAATGGAGATATAGCCCTTGAGCTTAGGTACCATTTCGCAGAGCTGCTTTACCGCATCTATGCAATACTCTCTGCCCTTTTCGGTATGAGTACAGATAGGCTTTTTCTGCCAATTTGAAATTTCGGGACCTCCGCCTATGATCTCTTTGAACTGCTGAGCTATTGAGTCAATGGGGCCTTCAGGCTCGATAGCGAACACGTAAACGCCGACACCGTATTTTTCGCATCTTTCGCATACACGGTTCAGCTTTTCAATTCTCTTTTCGTAGCCCTTTCCGTAAATGGTTATGACGTTTGAAGGAATGATATCCGAGAATTTGGTATATATCCAGATACCGTTCGAGCCGTCATGAGCCAAGCGGTTCAGATATTCGTCGGGATAGTAATCTATATCGTCGCTAAGCTCGTCTCCGTTCTTCGGAGGGCGGTTAGTGGGGCTGAAGAAGCCTCTTGTTATTCTTTGCTTTATGTATGGGATCTTATGTGTCTTTGAAGGCTTGAGGAAAGGAGCTTCGCTTGCGATAAGCTCGTCCTCTACGAAATAAATACCTCGTCTGATACCCTCTGTATCGTTAGCGGAAATGATGATAGCCTCGGCACTTACCTCGACAAAATATTCCTCGAAGCAGCCTGTTACTACCTGCTTTGTAATAACGGGGAACTTTTTGCCGCCGATGCCGTAAATTTCGGTAAAGCGCTCGAAATCCGCATATGCGGTATCAAGAAGTCCGTTTTCGTCCTTGAAATCCTTCTGCAGATAAAGACCGTCAACGGAAATCTCTCCGTCCTCAATAGCTCTTTTTCCGTAATTCGGGAGCGGAGCCTGATGATAGGGCTTTTTCAAATCCTCGATGAACAGCATTTCGGGCTGATCGCTGAAAAATTCATCATGCGTTATAATACGTCTCATATAAAATCTCCTTTAAAAATATGTACGTTTTGTTCTATATAACCGAATATATTATAGTTTATATTTCACAAAAAGTCAACCGAAATAAAGCAATTTATATAGGTTTTTGAAATATTTTGCTTTTTTTCGGCATATCAAAAAAATCACTCGGCATCTTTCTGAGACAACGAGTGATTTTTTTGTTAATATTCGGTAATGCGCCGTGTCAAAATTCGGTCTGACCCGTAATATGATTATTTAAGCGCCGCCTTAATAGCTTCTATCTGACCGTCAAGCTGCTCTTTTGTTGCGTCGGGATTTACGGAAATGTAAACAGTACGCTTCAAGTAATCAAGAGTCTTGGGGCATACCTCGGGGGCGTAAGAGGGACGGCTGTTCTCTGGCATATTGAAGGGGTTCTTGGCGGGGTGAAGCGCGCCGCGGTAATTTACAATGCTATCCCAGTTTATAAATATGTGCTTTCCTGTGTTTATCGGCACAACTCCCGCTACCTTCTGCGCAAAAGCATCGGTCTCTTCCGCAGTATCAAAGCGGAACGCAACCGTAGTGCCGCAGTCTCCCTCAATATCATTTGAAGGAATAAATGTGCAGAAGCCCTTCAAAGCGTCCATAATGTATTTCTTGTTCTTTCTGAGGTCGGCAAGTATACCGTCAAGACGGGAAAGCTGAACTCTCATAATTGCCGCGGTGATATTGTTTGTGCGTACTTCTGTTCCGCAGAATAATTCTGTTGTGAAGCTATTGAGCTGATTTCCGAAGAACGCTATAGCGCTGCTGTCGTGATATATCATTGCGCGCTCAAATATCTGCTTGTTGTCTGTGAGCAAAGCGCCGCCCTCGCCTGCGCTTATTATCTTGAACTGATTGAAGCTGAACGCTCCTGCGTCGCCTATGGTTCCGAGGCGTTTGCCCTTGTAAGAGCCGCCGTCTGCCTGGCATGCGTCCTCAATTACCATGAGATTATACTTTTTAGCTATTTCCATAATAGCATCCATATTACAGGGGAAGCCCTGAATGTGAACGGGAGCTATCGCCTTGGTTTTCTTTGTAATTCTTTTTTCCACGTCGGATGCGTCAAGAGTAAGAGTTTCGTCAACCTCGGCAACTATCGGAATAGCGCCTGTCTCAACAACTGCCATAGCGGTGGAAATGTATGTATATGCGGGAACTATTACTTCATCGCCGGGGCCTATACCCATACCTATCATGGCAGAGGTGAGTGCCGCCTGCCCCGAGGTCATCAAAACTGTATTTTCACAGCCCATCTTTTCTTTAAGCTCTGTTTCAAAAAGTAAGGTCTCGGATTCTATAGGGCCTCCTATTTTAAATGCCCAGCCCGAATTAATAACCTTTGCTACCGCATCGATTTCTTCCTGTCCTATTCTGTACATAATCGTTTCTCGCTTTCTTTATTTAATTTAATAAAAGTTTTATGTTTTCAAGAGTTTGCTTTACCAACGTTTTATCGGCATCTGTGCGATATGCTTGTAACGTGCCTATTCTCGAGGTTATTATTTCATATCCTCCGCGGCAGATATCCTCTTCGCAGGGGAAATATTTCCGTGTGCCGTTTGTGTTACAGAGCGGCAGAGTGTGGGGGAGCTTCGAGAACTTTTGTATCAGCATACCGATTTGAGAAAAACACTCATACGGGAATCCTATAAAAGCGACATCGCCTAATTTGAGAAGCGGCTGAATGAAGGAGTCGTTTTCTTCCTCTGTAAAGCCCTCCTCGTATGAGGCTATTACATCCTTGTAATGCTTTCCTTTCAGCGCTGTAAAGTTATACGCATCGGCGGGAATTGTTTTCAATCCTGCTTCGGCTTCCTCTCTTGAAATTCTCGGAGAGAGGGGAATATTTACGTCACAGCTTACGGCTTTTATACCGAAATCGGTATAGCTTTTTATATGAGAGTATATATCAAGCGCATCGCGTGCCGCCATTTCTCCCGTTTCGCTTAAGCAGGTAAGGATTTCTTCTTTTTCCGCGCGGTAGGGGGCGGTGGTCTTACCGTTCGAAAGCCGAGGTCCCACATCACCCTCAAAGCCGTTGAAGAATGCGCTTATCGCACCTGTTCTGCGTTCCATTTTGTCGGTCATGATGCCGGGCCAGTCTCTTGATACCATGGTAACGCATCCGAGAGAGGTAGCGTGACAGCCGTAATGTATCATATTGGCTACAGGCTTGTTATCCTCATCGACAAAAGAAATAACAGTCATTTTCGGATTGAAATAGCCCCATTTGTTCTGACCTAAAACTATATCGAAATTTTCGTTAGTCTCACGTCGGTTTATTCCCGTGAAGCTGTCACCGTAAGCGACTCCCATTTTTACTGAAATAAGCTTTTCGCACGCTTCTTTTATACATTCCTTTAATTGCGGAAGAAAAACAGCTTCATAGTAGGGTCTGTCGAAATCTCCCCAGCCTGTGCTTCCCGAAAGATTGGGACCTGTATGAGTGTGGGTCGCGCAGAGCAAAATTTTATCTGCGTCGATTCCGCAGAGCGCGGAAATCGCATTTCTCGTTTCGGTATCAACAGCGCTATTTATACTGCAGACCTCTGCTGAGATTATAGCCGCCCTTTCTTTTCCGTCACTGAATACGAATGCGGTGACGTTTAAATCGTCGAGTACGGACTCCGCTTGTGTGAACGGGTTATAGCCGTACAGGTACGAGCCGAGCGGAGGTGTTATTTTTCTTCTTGCTACACCGAGCATAGTAGAATTACTCATTTGATTTCTCCCTCTTTCTGTTTTTTTGGGGTACTGTAATAATTATATAAGAATTATCTTCATTCTTCAAGGTCAATATTTGCACTGTTATACCCAAAAATTCTTGTTTTTTTAAATTCAACCTTGAAAAATTCTTAAAACAGTGATATAATAGTGGTGCAAATCCAAAAAAACGAGTCTCAAAAATTCTCAAAAGAGGTAATTTTATGATATATCAGCCGCTTCTTACAGGGGACAAGGCCTATTCCGCAAGCATAATAAAGCGTTGCTCTTTTTTCTCATTGCACCGACATGTCGAAATAGAGCTTATGTATATTATAGACGGACAGCTTGATATAGTGCTTGAAGGGAAAAATTACACGGCTAAAGAGGGCGAGCTTGTTTTTGTTGGCAGCAGAATGTCTCACTCGGTTTCCTCACATCAGTCGGAGCATAGCTTCCTGCTTATCGAATTCGGACCTGTTTTTGCGGGCGGTCATTTTGATAGCATAGGGACGCTTTCACCGAGCGAGCCTATACTTAATATTGATACTCATTCGCAAATGAAGGATATCATTCCCTTGTTCCAAGAAATAATCGCAGAAAAAAATACCCCGACGGACGAGTCGGAGCTTATCATTTCGGGAAATATTTCCAAAATAGCGGCATATCTTTATCGCGCTCTTGCCGAAAAAAGCGACAACGCTCCCGTAAACAACGTTAATATGAAAAGTAAAATGTCGGTAGAAAAGGCGCTCGACCTGATAACATATCACTACAGTGAAGCTCTCACTGTTGAATCGGTCTCCGAGCTTATGGGCTACAGTGTCAGCAATTTTTGCAGAATTTTCAAGAACGCCTTCGGTAAAAGCTTTCACGTGCTTTTGAATGAAGCCAGAATAAAAAATGCCTGCTCTATGCTATATGATACAGACCTTCCTATATATAGGATAGCCCGTGAGGTAGGATTTTCGGAGGTAAAGACCTTCTGCCGTGTTTTCAAAAGCATAAAGGGCTGTACTCCGAGCAGCTATGTTGCAAAGAAGCGTGAACAAGCCAAAAATGAAAACTAAACTTTACAAAAAGCCGTATATGACACTCTTTTGCAGAAAAATGTCATATACGGCTTTTTGTTTGTATTTTAAGTCGGTATTATTTCGCTTTTTTCAGAGTGATCTCCTCTGCGGTAAGAAGCTCACCGATTTTCAGGTCTATGCCGCAGTCAAGCTTTTCGGCAGAAAGTATTTCTCCGTCTATATTCGTGTAGCTTGATACGCCGTCGGCTACGGGGTAGACCGAGATATATTTCTGGAAAGGATTTTTTGCAAACACGAAAATTCTTATTTCGTCAAAGTCCTTGTCATTGAACTGCAAAACGAGCATACTCTCTGTGTCGGTAAGTATTCTGCATTCGCTCTGACACCAGAAGTATGAGTCCTGCTTGTATTTTGCGATGAAGTCGGTCATCATGCTCATAAGACTGTCCGAAAATCTCCTAAGGTCACAGCTTATACCTATAGGACCGCCGACGACAGATGCCTTGAAATAAGATTCGGAAATTTCTTCAAGTCTGTTCCAGATAGAGTCGGCGCTCATAAGAATTTTTTCGCTCGGCTCTTTTTTGCAGTATACGGGGAAGAAATTCTCGAGGCTGCGTACCGTTATCCATTTTTCAATCGCACGCGGAGGCAGACGCATGATAGTATTCTTGAATATTTCTGTCTGGGATATCAGACTCTGATTGTCACTTGCCCAGTAGCTGTTATAGAAGGGAAGATTGCAGAGTGCCAAGTTAAGACCGCCTCCGGCGCATCTTTCTATATACAGGTCGGGATGTTTTTTGCGCAGTCTGTCAACAAATTCACTGTAGCCCTTATAGTAATCGGTGAATGCCGTGTGGCTCTCATCGTAAGAGAATACTCCGTTAGCGTCGAGCTTTATAAATTTAAGACCGTATTTGTCTATATTGTCGGAAACAAGCTTGAAAATATGATCGCGCGCATCGGGGAGGGCGAAATTCAAATACGCATTGCCCTGCTCGTATATATAATATTCGGGGTGCGCCTTGTAGGACTCCGAATTTACAGAGGCTCTTTCAGGCTCAAACCAGATGCCGAATTTAAGACCGTACTCACGCACCTTGTCGGAAAATTCCTTCATTCTGCCTCTCATAGAGTCGGTCTCGCATTCACGCCAGTCGCCCGTGGAGGAGTCCCACTTCATAGGAGGACCGAACCAGCCTGCGTCTATTACGAAGTATTCGCATCCTATCTGCGCCGCCCTTTCAAGCTGAGTACAAAGGTAATCGTAGCTGATAACGTCAAAATTGCTCATCCAGGAGTTGTATATTATCGGTAGGCTCTTTACAGGGTATATCTCGTTGCAATATCTGTGGAGCTTGTAAGCGTCAAGGTCGGCTTTGTTTTTGAATTCATAGAAAAGAATTTTGGGAAGCGAAAAAGACTCGTTCGGCTGTAGCCTGATATGAAGATTTGAAGAGTCAAGTCCAAGCTCGACGGATACGTACTTATAAACTCCGTTTTTCTTTACGCTTACAGACCACATACATTCGGTCATAATATGGAAAACAAGTCCTCTGCCCGTTTGCTTGTTGTAAAGCGCAAGAAAAGGAGAAGCGGCGGTGTTCACACGCGAGTCGCTGTTCTGAACGCTGACTTGCGAGTTAAGCTCCTGCCACATGCCGATAGACTCATAGCACCTTTCTGTGCGCTGTGTGTATACTTCATATTCTCCACCGAAAAAAGTGAATTTTGAAAGCGCGGCGTATATCGACAGCTCTTTGCCGGATATGTTCGTTATTTTATCCTCACGGGTCATTATTCCCGAGGAATGTTCCGAGAGCAGAGACTCGAATGAAAAGGAGTCGTTTTTGTAACTGATCTTGTTCTCGTTCTCCGAGAAATCTCCCGCAGGGAGAGAAAAGCCTCCGTTAAGAGTCAATATACTGTTTATTGAATTAAGGTATGAAATTTTTATCATAATAAGTGACCTCCGATTTTAATATTCAATGAAGCTGAAAAGCTCATCCTCGTTCTTTCGCTTCTTTTCCCGAAGCTTGTCATCTTCCTTCGGATATCCCAGCGTTATTACGAGCCTTACAGCTTCGTCAAGCTTGCATATATTTTTTATTTTTTCACCGTCAAACCAGCCGAGTATGCAGGTGCCGAGTCCCTGTGCTGTAGCCTCAGCGGTTATATATGCCGACAGTATTCCTATATCTATAGAGCGGTAATCGTTTTTCTTCAGCTTTGCGCCGAAAGCAGCGGTTTTTACATAAGGCTCTTCGGTAATTACCAATAAGATAGGCGCGTCGGAAGAAAATTTATTCATTCCCAATTCCTGTGTCGCGCGCGCGACATCCTTTGCCGCGCCCTTTTCGCATACCGTAACGTGATACGGCTGACCGTTGCTGGCGGAGGGCGAGAGCCTCGCCGCTTCAAGTATTGCCTCTATCTTTTCACGCTCCACCTCTCGGTCCGGCGCGTAGCTTCGGCAGGACTGTCTCGCTTTTGCTATTTCTGTGAAATTCATAGTATTACCTCATTTCGTTTTTTCTATGGTATAAGTGTCTAAAGGTATAAGAGTTTCGTAGGGGACTGTCTGTATAGTAATGCTGTATTTTTCGTCATCCTCGTCTGTCCTTACGAATACGAACGGGGCGCTGTTATATGTAGTGCCGCGGTAGTCCTCACACCAGCTTTTGCCCTCGTTCTTCGCCTGCTTGTAAACATATTCGCCCAATGCGTAATTGGCGTAAAACTCGTGGCGGTTTTCGGCTATGTTATCCGAAAAGGAAAAAGTGGATGTAGCGGGCATATTGTAATGTAAAGCTCCTGTCGGGTCTGCCGTTTTTGCACGGAGATATCCGTTTTCATCTGTTTCGGTTATCAGCTTATCTTTGTCTACGGGAGCGCCGTCCTTTATGTGATAAGAGCGTGAGAATGCGTGCTGATGACCTGTAAATACGATGTCAATATCAATACCTTTCAGCATTTTGATAAAATGCTCACGTAGGTAGAAGGTCTCTGTTTTAGTGCCGTCATCCTTTATGTCCGCGCTCGTTACATAAGAATATGCGGGCACGTGATTGACAAGTATTCTCCATTTCGCGTCGGGCTCATTTTCTATCGCGCGGAGGATGAATTCTCTGTGAGCTTCGGGAGAGCAAGCGGCAGTACATCCCTGAGCCTTTGCTAAAAGATTCAAGCCTATGATAAGTGCCTGACCGCATCTGAAATAGAAAGCTCCCTGTGAGTAATCCACGTAATGTCCCGTTTTTCCGTCATCGTGCGGCATATCGTAGTGATATCCCGTAATGCTTGAGTAGTCATCCGATGTGTCCTTTGCCAGAGCGTCATGGTTTCCGAGCGTTGTGGCAAAAGCGACAGATTTCATCATAGGAACAGATAAAAATTCCTCGTTTTCTCTTTCACTGTAAGCCATAATTCCCGCAGGCGTGTATTTGCTCGGGTCGGCATAGCGCGACTGCCCCATGTGGCATACCGAAGCGTTGTCACCTGCGCTTATAAGACATGCAGGCGTGTCGTTCGAATATTCGAAAATACTTTTAAGCAGCTGATTCCATTTTATGAATCTGCTGTGGAACTGCACGTCGTCGGCTTTTCTCTGGTAAACATTGAAATGAATATCACTGACAAGCGCAAAGCTGCAGCTTTTTGAAGTATCCTTCGGCATACGGAAGCGCCATACCATACGGTCGAATTCCTCGCCGTCTCCCACACTGTATACGTATTCGGTGTCAAATTCAAGTCCGTATAGTCTTGCCTTGCAGGAGAGTCTGTCGTCATATGCTCGGTTTATCTGAGTCAATGCTTCAACTACGGTCGAGTTTTCCTCAGTGAAGTCTCCGTCTCTGTCATAGTCCTCAGCCTTGGCATATATAACTCTGCCGCCCTTGCGTCGGCTGTTATGAGACCAGACGATTCTTTTTTCTCTGTCGGTTTCACCGACCTGCAACGAGAGGCAGGTAATGTTTAAATCATTTTCGTAAACATTCATATAAAATCCTCTTTCGGTAAGAGAAGTCTGTGTTTTTTTCTTGTATCAGTATATCATAGATAATTGAAAAAGTAAAGCACATTTTCTGTATCTATTGAATATTTTTTTGAAATGTGTTAGAATAAAACCGTGATAAAAAAGTCTGCCGCTCTGACGGCAAAAAACAAAGTGAGAGGAAAGAAATATGGAATTTGAAAAATTGATATCAGAGAGATATTCGGTAAGAAGCTTTAAAAATGAGCATCTGCCGCAGGAAGTGATAGATAAGATTTTGGAGGCAGGGCATAAAGCGCCGACGGGCTGTAATTATCAGCCCCAGAGAATACTTGTGCTGAATACCGACGAGTCTGTAAGCAGACTGAAAAACTGCACAAGATGTCATTTTGACGCACCGACCGCCATGCTTGTCTGCCACAATAAAAACGAGAGCTGGAAGCGCCCCTATGACGGCGCACTGTCATCAGAGGTAGATGCAGCAATTGTCAGCACACATATGATGCTCGCCGCCCACAATATTGGCGTAGGTTGCTGTTGGGTCATGCATTTTAACCCTTCCGCTATGCGCGAGACCTTCAATATCCCCGAGGAGATAGACCCCACCGCCCTCCTCGTTATGGGCTACCCCTCCGAAAACGCCAAGCCTCTCGACTTGCACTATAAGACCCGTCCGATAGAGGAAACGGTATTTTACGGTAACTTCAGATAAGTGCAAGCCAAAGATAAATAGAATACTGTGGCTTGACAAAGCCAAGCAAATGCTATATAATGATTTCCAGAACAACAGTGTATTTCGTTTATCGAAAGGGATGGCGA
>SVQV01000148.1 GCA_015065175.1 Oscillospiraceae bacterium
AGTGTCATTCCCTGCTTCTGCATCTTTAACTGCTTTACTGCCATTTCATTATATGCCGGGGCTTCTCTTTCCTCAAAGCTTATAGCATCGACAGGGCAGGCGGGAAGGCAGTCGCCCAAGCCGTCGCAGTAATCCTCACGTGTCAGACGCGCCTTTCCGTTTATCATTTCTATAGCGCCCTCGTGACAGGCTTTTGCGCAAGCTCCGCATCCGTTACATTTTTCTTCATCTATTTTTATTATTTTCCTCAGCATTTTCATAGCTCCTTTTAAAAGCATTTTCCGTTTTTACAATCCTGAACGAATCCGCAATAGTAGCAAAGCTCATTGGGACAGGGCTTGTTTTCAAAAAATCCCACAATGTTCTGTACTGTTGTTTCCGCTATATTTTCAAGCGCTTCCTCGGTAAGAAATGCCTGATGCGCAGAAAGGATAACGTTCGGCATCGAAATAAGTCTCGCGAGGGTATCGTCCTCCATTATGCGGTTAGAATTATCCTCAAAGAACAAGTCCGACTCCTCCTCGTACACATCGAGGCAAGCTGCGCCTATTTTGCGGCTCTTTATTCCTGCAAGCAGAGCCTCGGTATCTATCAAAGCGCCTCTTGAGGTGTTTACGATGATAACCCCCTTTTTTGCCTTTTCTATTGCCGTCCCGTCTATCAGATGATGCGTATCATCCGTAAGCGGGCAGTGGAGGGAAATGATATCGCTGTTCTGCAAAAGCTCGTCCAATTCAACATATTTTACAGCATCTCCGTCGCAAATCTCGTTTGACGGAAACTTATCATAGGCTAAAACCTTCATTCCGAAGCCTCGGCAGATATTTATAAACACCTTTCCTATCTTTCCTGTTCCTATTACGCCTACTGTCTTTCCGTGAAGGTCAAATCCTGTAAGTCCGTTTAAACTGAAATTGAAGTCTTTGGACCTTATATAAGCCTTATGCGTTCTGCGGACCGATGTCAGAAGAAGAGCCATTGCATGCTCTGCTACCGCATAGGGCGAATAAGCGGGAACTCTGAATACATGAATCTTTCCATGAGCGTATTTCATATCGATATTGTTAAATCCCGCGCAGCGAAGCGCTACAAGCTTTATGCCCATTTCGCAGAGCTTATCTATAACTGCGGCGTTCACCGTATCATTTACGAAAACGCAAACTCCGTCGAAGCCCTTCGCAAGCTCCGCGGTATCCTCGTTCAATTTAGTTTCAAAATATTTAAATTTAATGCCATACTTCTCGCCATACTTATCAAAAGAGGGCCTATCATACGGCTTTGTATCATAAAATGCTATTCTCATTTGCATTTACCTCCTTGACTTTACGGTTTAATTATAGTATAATTACATCACAAAGTATGTTGAATTTTCAACAAACGGAGAGATTTTATGAAAAAATATCTGGAAATTTTAAAAAAATGTCCGTTATTCTATGATATAGATGATGCTGACCTTTTACGGATGCTCACCTGCCTTGGCGCAAAGGTAGACGTATTTGACAAAAAATACACCGTTTTTGCGGAAGGGAGCAAAGCGAAATATATAGGTATAGTGCTTTCTGGCTCTGTGCAAATAATACAAACCGATTACTACGGAAACAGAAGCATTCTCGGCAACATCGGCGCAGGCGACCTTTTTGCCGAAGCCTTTGCGGTGATGCAAATGCAAGCAATTCCGCTTTCTGTCGTAGCAAACGAGCTGAGCGAGATAATGTTTATAGACTGCGAGCATATTATACACACCTGTAAAAACGGATGCGGCTTTCACCAACAGCTTATATTCAATCTGATGAAGGATCTTGCGGAAAAGACGGTAATGTTCCAACAAAAAATAGAGGTCACGTCAAAAAGGACAACAAGAGAAAAGCTGTTGACTTATCTTTCCTTGACTGCAAAACGCATGGGAAAAAGCTCATTCACTGTCCCGTATGACCGTCAGGAACTTGCCGACTATCTTGAGGTAGACAGGACAGGACTCAGCGCGGAAATAAGCAAGCTCAAGGCAGAAGGAATTCTGGAAAGCAGAAAAAACGAGTTCAGGTTATTATAACAAAGCAGAACTGCTTATTACACTTTTAATAATAAAAATAAAAAGCGAGGAGAAATTATGAAGCGTTATTTATACCTACCCAAACAGTATGATCTTATTGTAGGAGAGCCGTTTGAGCTTTTCTTCAGAGGTCTTGTCAACAGTGTTTCGATAGACACATATGATTTTGAGCTTTCCTATACCGACGGCAAAAACCGCGGCAAAGGCTTTCACCACAAGTATTATTTTGTACCCAACGAGACTGACCTCGGTATGCATACCCTGAATATACGCCTTCGCGGAAACGAGGGAGATATTCTCGACGAAGGCTCCTGCACGATAAACGTCGTAAAGCCTCCCGTCTCTCCAAAAAGCGAGCGTGTAGTTCTGCTTATGGGAGCGTCGGACACCGCTCCCGGTATATGGACCTCTGAGTTTGGACGCCGTTTAACTATGACAGGCGGTGAGCCTGAAGGGCTCGGGCTGAATAATATCAGCTTTATAGGTTCGCGCGAGAAGAACGGGATACGCTACGAGGGCTACGGCGGATGGACATTCAGATCCTACCTTACCGACAACAAGCGTAATGATTTTATGAATATTTACGGAGATTTTTCGGACAAGGACTCTACCGTTGACCAACACAGCAGTTATAAAGACGAAAACGGTCAGCTTTGGAAGCTCGAAACTATCACTCCCACAAAAATGAAGATTATATGCCACAGTGCGCTTGGCGTGCTTCCCTCTACCGAAGGCGGAAGGCTTGTGCATGAAAGCGGAGGACAAAACCTCGGAGATATAGTCTATACCTCGGCAGAACGTGCCGATGCTAACCCCTATTGGAGCGACGAGAAAAAAGCCAACGACTTCCGCGCATACGTAAAAAAATTTGGCAAGGATAAGATAGATGAGATAATCGTTACACTTACATGGAACAGTTTTTATTGGAAAAATGAGGTCTTTGAAGCCACTGTACGCGAGTTTATCGCATCTGTGCATGCAGATTTTCCCGATTGTCACATTTCGTTTGTAGGCGGTCTTTTCCCCTCACGCGATGGCTTTGCGCAGAATTACGGAATTTCATGGCCTTGGTTCCCACGTCTTGAGGTTCTCCGTTCCTTTGACGCTATCCGAGAGAAGATAGTCGCGGAGGATCCCGAGCATCTTTCCTTCGTAAGTATTGCCGCGCAATATGATGTGGATCATAACGGTATATATGCGGACTTCCCTGCCAACAACCGTAATCCCGAAAGCGTCCACCTCGGCTCAAACGGTCTGCACATTTCTACCGCAGGTCAACACCAGATAGGTGACGCTATCTACCGTCACTTTGCCACTCGTTTTCAAGAATAACCTATAGATTTTTAAATAAGAAAAGCGCTTACGGTAAACGATCTTTTTCGTCATCATAAGTGCTTTTCGATTATATTATGGTCCAATTATTTTTCCGGTCACCTCTTTACGTAAAACTAAGCTCAAGGTATGAATAAATCGATCACGTTCATATAAAAAATCAAAACTGTCAACCTGCTTTTCCAATGCCTGCAAGCATCTGTAAATAAACTGCAATGATGGATTTTTACCGGAATGCCTCCTTACGAATGATGCTACAAACGGAATATAGCTGTTTATAATTCTTTGACGCGCCTCGGCGTCTCCGTTTTTCATCAATTCTGCACATCTAAGCTCTTCCTCACATGAAAGACATATGCATTCAGATGCTTTATCAAAAAAATCCTGGCTTGATAGATATAACATATTTACCTCCAAACAATTATAGTTAAGTTTTGGCTACGCCAAAGTGATGTATGCTTCGCATAGTGATGTTGCTCCCTACGGTCGCAGTGATGTGATGTATTCCTTTTCACGTGCCGAAGGCGCACCTCACGCGCAAAGCGCACATCTCTTCCGAAAGAAACATCACGTTCCGCTTGCGGAACACATCGTTGAATATTTTTCAATATAAAACAAAACGCTTTTCTCCCTACGGATGAAAAGCTACCTTAATTATTCATTATTCATCAGCGAAGCGACTTCATTCTTCATTATTCATTCAAAATCCGCTTTAAACAAATGAATAATGAATGATGAATAATGAATAGTGAATAATACAAACAAAAATCCACTTTCCTTCGAAAGCGGATTTTGTTTGGCTCCCCCCAACAATTTCGAACCTTTGACGATTCGGACGATTTTGGAGGGCTTTTTCTTAACAAATAGATTATAGCACAATCAAGCAGCTAAGTCAATAGAATT
>SVQV01000024.1 GCA_015065175.1 Oscillospiraceae bacterium
ATAAGATATCCAGGGGCTTGCCCCGAAGGTCACTTGTAGACTACAAGTTTGATAGGTCGTGTGTGTAAGTACAGTAATGTATTGAGCTTAACGATACTAATAGACCGATCGCTTGAACTGTTATTTAACAGTTTTGATACTTGAGCTTTCGTTTTAGATCTTTGTTCGGTTTTCTATGTATATTTGCTTTTTTATTTTGTTTTTTATAAGCCGATTTTTAGTCGGCTTTTTTTCTTTTAATCTTGACATTTACAGCGTTCAGTGGTATAATCCTATTAGAAAATTACACTCTGAGGAGAGATATTATGAAAGTTACAGTCTGGAATGAAAACCGACATGAAAAGGAAAATCCTAAGGTGCTTGAAAATTACCCCGGAGGTATCCACGGATATCTTGCTAATATGCTTGCCTGTGATGATATTGAGGTAAGAACTGCGACGCTTGATCAGGAGGAATGCGGTCTTACTAAAGAAATAGTAGAGGATACTGACGTCATGCTCTGGTGGGGACACGGTGCGCATGAGCAGGTGCCCGACGAGATAGTGGACAGGGTTTACGAGGCTGTTATGCGCGGTATGGGCTTGATAGTGCTTCATTCTGCACATCACTCAAAAATATTCAAGAAGCTCTGCGGCACTACCTGCCATCTGAAATGGAGAGGCGGCGCGCGTGAGCGCATTTGGACTGTAAAGCCCAATCATCCGATAGCAGCGGGAGTTGACGAGACATTCGTACTTGACCCCGAAGAGATGTACGGTGAGCCCTTTGATATTCCAAATCCCGATGAGCTTATATTTATGGGCTGGTTCAACGGCGGAGAGGTGTTCAGAAGCGGTTGTACATTTACCCGCGGCAACGGCAAAATTTTCTACTTCCAGCCGGGACACGAAATAAATACTGCATTCCAAAATGAGAATGTGCAAAAAATAATCAAAAACGCTGTAAGATGGGCGTGCCCTATAAAGAAAAACATAGAGCTTTCCTGCCCCCATTTCCAACCGCTTGAAAAAACCGAATAAAATAAAAGGGCTTCCGTTTTATATCGGAAGTCTTTTTTGTATGTAACAGATAAATATAAAATATTTTTTCAGAGGCTTGACAAGAAAATAATTTTATGATATAATAAATCAAACGTTATGCAACGCATGATGCGCAACGCTTGATGCGCAACTCATGATTTTATATGAGCGTTTAATGCTGAAAAATGATGAAGGGAGACAAAAAGTGCCGCCAAAAGTAAAATTTACACGTGAAGAGATAATCGACGCAGCTATAGAGCTTGTAAGAGAAAGCGGAATTGAGATGCTTACCTCAAGAGAGCTTGGAAAGAAAATGGGGGTTAGTGCCCGCCCCATTTTTACCGCCTTTGAGAATATGGGTGAGGTTAAAAACGAGGTTTTTGAAAGAGCAAAGGCGATATATGCCGAATATCAGAACGGGTTCGAGAATTATTCGCCCGCATTCAAGCGTTACGGCAGACAGATAATTCATTTTGCCCAGAAGGAGCCTCAGCTATTCAAGCTTCTGTTTATGTCTCAGGGAGAAGGGAAGCAACCCTCTTTTTATGATGCGGTCAATTCCTCCGAGGATATGGGAATTGTCTTAGACGTATTGGCTCGTGATTATCACTTGGACAGAGAGAAGGCGACAAGACTTGTAAATCTGCTTTGGGTTCAGGTCTACGGCATCTCGGTAATGATAGTTCAAGGAGTCTGCTATTTCACCGAGGAGGTCATTTCGGATATGCTGAGCACTACATTTATAGGTGCGATAAGCGCGTTGAGATCCGAAAATACAGATGAATATTTAAGGTCCGTGAGGGCAGAAAAAACAAATAATGCAAACTAATATTTACATAAAGGAGACGTTATGGAGCATGTTATTGAGATAAAAAACCTTTATAAATCCTTCGGAGAGGTAAAAGCGGTACAGGACTTGAGCTTTTTTGTAAACAAAGGCGAGCTTTTTGCCTTTTTGGGCGTGAACGGCGCGGGAAAATCCACTACCATTTCAATTCTCTGCGGCAGGCTGAAAAAGGATAGAGGAGAAGTGCTTGTTTCGGGAGAGTCGGTAGAGAAAAATTTGTCGAGCGTTGTAAGACGCCTTGGCGTTGTATTTCAAAGCTCGGTGCTTGATATGCAGTTGAGCGTAAGGGACAATCTTTCCGTGAGAGCGGCATTATACGGAATAGTCGGAGAGGAATTCAAAAAAAGACTTGCCGAGCTTGCCGAATTGCTTGACTTCAAGGATCTGCTTACAAGAACCGTAGGCAAGCTGTCGGGAGGGCAAAGAAGGCGCATAGATATTGCGCGCGCTCTTTTGCATAAGCCCGAAATACTGGTTCTTGACGAGCCGACGACAGGACTCGACCCTCAGACAAGACGTCTGCTCTGGGATGTGGTTACCGATCTGAGAAAAAAAGAGGGATTGACCGTATTTTTGACTACTCATTATATGGAGGAAGCCGCAGAAGCAGACCGCATAATCATTCTCGATAGCGGAAAAATTGCCGCAAGCGGAACACCTTTGGAGCTGAAAAACACATATACCCGAGATTTTGTCACACTTTACGGAGCGAAAGAGGAGGAGGTACTGCCGCTTTCAATGCCTTATACTCTGTTGCGTGACGGGGTTCGTATAGAGCTTGAGAATACAGCCGAGGCTACACGCCTTATAGTTGAAAACCCCGACTTGTTCCGTGATTATGAAATTACAAAAGGAAAAATGGACGATGTCTTTCTCGCGGTAACGGGAAAGCGTCTTTCGGGAGGTGAAGAAAATGACAGAGCTTAACGCGCTTATAAAGAGAAATTGCAGACTGTTTTTCAAGGACAAGGGAATGTTTTTCACATCCTTGATAACTCCTCTCATATTGCTTGTCCTGTATGTTTCATTCCTTGGAAACGTGTACAGAGATGTACTTATCGAAATTATACCGAGCGAGCTTATTACAGATGAAAATCTGATAGACGGTGTTGTCGGCGGTCAGCTTGTTTCATCCCTTTTGGCTGTATGCTGTGTGACTGTAGCATTTTGCTCCAATCTTCTTATGGTACAGGACAAAACAAGCGGTGCGGAGAATGACCTTTATATGACACCCGTGAAGCCTTCCGTCCTTGCGCTCGGATATTTTATATCAAGCGCAGCAGTGACACTCATCATTTGCTACACTGCGCTTTTGCTCGGTATGGTCTATCTTTTGGTTGTAGGCTGGTATCTTACATTTGCCGATGTGCTTCTGCTCTGCCTCGACGTTTTGTTGCTTGTCCTATTCGGCACGGCGCTTTCGTCGTTGATAAACTGCAACCTCAAAACGAACGGTCAGGCTTCGGCTGTCGGTACGATAGTAAGCTCGGGCTACGGCTTTATTTGCGGAGCGTATATGCCTATCTCCAACTTTGGCGTAGGGCTTCAGAGGGTGATATCCTTCTTGCCGGGTACATATGCGACCTCGCTTCTGCGAAATCATGCAATGCGCTCCTCGTTTGAGAAAATGAGCGAGATAAATATTCCAAACGAGCTTGTGGACGGAATAAAGAAATCTCTCGACTGCGACCTCTATTTCTTCGATAAGCAGGTGCCGCTTTACGCTATGTATATAGTACTTGCCTGCTCCGTCCTGCTTATAAGCGCAGCTTATATCCTCGTTTGCAGAATAAAGAATAAAAAACACATCTAAAGTAACAAAAAACAAGGCTCTTACGGTACACAGGATATCGTAAGAGCTTTTTTGCTTTCAGACACTTGACAAAAGTATGAATTTTTGATAAAATAGAGCTTGTGAAAATGACAAAAATCGGGATTAAGATATTACTATGGAAAATAAAAATCAAGAAGTTAAAAGACCGAACAAGCGAAAAAAGGCAAAAAAGTGGATACGTTTTCGCCATACAGTGATAAGAAATACCCTTTATTTGCCATTCTATCTGTATTGCAGAATAGTATACAGAATAAAGCTCGAAAAGTACAAGGGAGATAAAAATCGACCCTGTTTTATCCTTTTCAATCATCAGACGGGCTTTGATCAGTTCTTCGTCTCCATGTCCTTTCCGAAGCATGTTTACTATGTGTCGAGTGAGGATCTGTTCTCAAATTCCTGGATATCGAGGCTCTTAAGCTGGGCGGTTGCCCCTATTCCATTCCGTAAGTCAACGGCGGATATAGCGGCGATAAAGAATTGCCTGCGCATAGTGCGAGAAGGCGGAAGCATAGGAATGGCGCCCGAGGGGAACCGTACATATAGCGGCACTACCGAGCATATGAAGCCTGCTGTTGCCGCGCTTGCAAAGGCTCTGAAGCTGCCTCTCGCAATATATCGCATAGAGGGCGGATACGGCGTTATGCCGCGCTTTGCGGATAAAGTACGAAAGGGAAAAATGAGAGGCTATTTTTCTCGCGTAATTCCTTACGAGGAAATAAAGGCTATGAGCGACGACGAGCTTTTCTCTCTTATCAAGCGTGAGCTTTATGTTGATGAGCGAGAGGATAAGACTCTCTTTTACAGTAAGCACAGCGCAGAGTATCTCGACAGAGCCATGTACTATTGCCGCAATTGCGGATTTTCGAGATTCTTCAGTCAAGGCGATATCATAAGCTGCGAAAAGTGCGGTGAAAAGATAAGATATCTGCCCGACAAGCGCCTTGAGGGCGTGGGCTTTGACTTCCCGTATCCATATGTCAAGGAGTGGTATGACGCACAATGCGATTTCGTTCGTAAATCAGACCTTTCTCCCTATACGGATACGCCTGTGTTTGAGGATAGCGTAAGGTTTGTAAACAACATTTACTGCAAGAAAAAGATCGTTATAGACAAGAACGCCCGTCTCTCGGTTTATTCCGACAGATTTACCGTAGCAACACAGGAAAAGGAATACGTTTTTCCGTTTACCGAGCTTTCTTCGGCGACTGTCCTCGGCAAAAACAAGCTGAATATTTATGAAAAAGAGCTTACATATCAGTTTAAGGGCGATAAGCATTTCAATGCTCTAAAATATTTGAATTTATATTGCCATGCGGTAAACACCGTCGAAAATAGCGGAGAACCGCAGTTCTTAGGCTTATAATGAAAACTAAAGTTTACAAATGACAAAGGAGATTTTAACAATGCCGGCAAGTTGGGATTTTACACTCGCAAATTACGACAGCGTGTGGGCAACTCTTGTACAGATAGGGCTGCTCGTCATTGCGCTTCTCGTCGGAAACGTACTCAGACTTTATGTTCCTCTTTTTAAAAAATGCTTAGTACCGTCCGCTTTGCTCGGAGGCTTGCTTCTGCTTATAATAAATATGATCTGCAAGAGCTTTGATTTCATTCTGGTCGATAAGCATTTTGTACAGGTAGTTACATATCACACTCTCGGTATCGGCTTTGCCGCAATGACTCTGAAAACCGAGAAGCAGACAAGAAAGGCGAAGCGCGCGCAGATATTTGAGTTCGCGGCATTGCAGGGCGGCACTTATATGTTGCAGGCATTTGTAGGACTTCTGATAACTATAGTTATGTTTTTGCTCACCGCAGACGGAGGAAAAGCAATATCCTATATATGCGGTCTTATTCTCCCGCTTGCGTTCGGTCAGGGCCCCGGAAACGCACTTACCTGGGACATAAACTTTACGAACACTGCCGCTACAGGCTTTGCGGGCAACGGAAGCTTCGGACTCTCACTTGCGTCGATAGGCTTTATCGTGGCGTGTGTTTTCGGTGTCATCTATATCAACTATTACAAAAAGAGAGGTCTTACGATAAGAGAGCCTTCTAAGGAAAAGACACTGACAGATCAGACGAACCCGAGCGGAAACGAGATACCCGACAATGAATCTATAGATAAATTCTCGGTACAGATAGGACTGGTTGCTTTGGCTTACGCTATCGCGTTTGGAATAATGGTTCTTCTTGGTATTCTTTCCGATTTTACAAACAGTATTGCCTGGGGCTTTAATTTCATGTGGGCGGCAATAGGCGCCGTGATGACAAAAGCGACAATAAAGCTTTTCAGAAAGCGCCATTGGATGAGCAGAGAATATATAAATAATTATCAGATGGACAGAATTTCGGGCTTCGCCTTCGACCTCATGATAGTTGCGGGAGTTGCTGCAATAGAGATAAAGGATATAAGAGATTACATCCTTCCTATCATAATTCTGACAGCCGCAGGCTCTGTTATTACGTATTTTTACATTAGAAAAACCGCAAAGAATTGCTTTAAGGGAATGGAGCATGAATTCTTCCTTATGAGCTTCGGAACACTTACGGGAACGGCTTCAAACGGTATGATACTTATGAAGGAAATAGACCCTTCGCTCAGAACTCCTGTTTCAAGCCTTTACGTGCAGTCTACATTCCCTGCAATGATATTGGTAGCGCCTTTGCTTTTCTTCCTTAATTTTGCGGCATCATCCTTTACAAATGCCATAATAGCTTGCGCGGTATTCTTTGTACTTTTCGTGGCATATACTCTGTTTTTGTTCCGCAGAAGGATCTTGAAAAAGAGATATCAGGATAAGCCCGAAAATGTTTGGACCGAGAAATAAACTTAAACAATAAATTACAGGCGTGATGCTCGAAGGAGCGTCGCGCCTGATTCGTTTTGTTATTCAATAGTCTCGGTGTAAATTTCACGTATGCAGAGTCGGCAGAGACAGTATCCGTCCTCCGCGCTTCCGCAGCAGTAGGAAATCAGCATTCTTCCGTCATTGCAAGGGAAGAGCGCAGGGTAGCAGTACCCGTGATTTTCATCGTCGTCCAGAATGTTGAGCTTACCGAAGGTATAGCCTCCGTCTGTGCTTTTTCTTATCACTATAGGCGTTCTTCCCCAAGCGCCGTCCGCCCAGGACCATTTTCTGCCGTTATAGAGCGGTATCGGATTGTAGACTGCGTATACTGTCCCTCCGACATTCTTTATCTGCATAGGAGATGGAGGGGAGGTGAATTCACTCGGCCTCGGTTCATATATTGGAGTGAGGTCCTTCGAGAGCGCGGCTTCATACTGACAGCCGTAATTTGTTCTCGAAAACATATATATGTCGTTTTCTCTTTCCAATATTCCCGGCTCCTGATGTCCGAAATCCTTGTTTATCGGATCTTTTGTAGTGAAAGAAAAATCTGCCTTGTAAAAGGTGATCCCGTCGTCTGAGAGCAGAAGTGTTTCGTGTGCGGTTTTAGAACTGTATGACATGTCAGATACAGGCAAAAATGCCGCAGGAGCCGCTATTTTTCCGTTCGAAAGGATAGAAATACGGTCGTTATTTATTACGTAATAGCCCGAGGGAAATCTGCAAACGCAACGCTCGGCTTTAAAGGTCGCACCATCATAGGAAACAGCTCTGCCTATAGTTGAGGTGAGGTCGTTTTCCTTTATGAGAAAATAGAAAGCAAGAGCACCGTCCCGCAGTTCAAGTGCGGAAACGCTCATAACATTTTTTACACCGAAGTCATCTGCTTTTGCGATAAGCTTTTCTTCGCCCCAGGTCTTTCCTTCGTCGCGTGATACAATGAGTGAGATATCGCATGCGTCTCCGTCATCAAAGCCATTGCCGTGATAACGGCTGTAAGCGAAAAGTATTTCTCCGTTTTTTCCTCTGAGGAAAGCTCCTTCACTGTTTCGTGGGTTGTTATCGCGGGGAGAGATTTCAATCAATGTATTTACTATCATAGCGCCTCCAAATTTTAAACACGGCATAATTGTAAACAAAAGTTGTCTGTTTTTTGCTTCTCCGATAAAAAACTGCATTATGTTTATACAGGCTTGAGAAAATTTATGGAAGATGTACAGGCAAAACATTCTCCTTCAAAAGTATTATAACACAAAACATCAAAAAATCAATAGAGAAAATCTCCGGGAAATCGGAAAATATTTTTTGCTTTGCTTTGAAAAGCTTTATCATATGCTTTATTATAATTATTAGAAAAAATCTCATTTTTGTTGACTTTTTATATAAAACGTGGTATTATATAATTATATATTTGTCTCTTTGATAAGAAATGCTGTTTTTTAGAAATAATTGTTTCTAAACGAGACTTTTGGCTTTTGTACGTTTGAGAATTTCAGTAACTGCCGTTAGGAGAAAAACATGAACACAAGAAAACTGTCGCTCGCATTGGTGCTGGTTGTCCTCATATCATCATTTTTGACATTGGCATCCGGCGCATCAAGCTCCGATTCATACGCATCGGATAAATACGTAGAGGATATTTTTACCTATAGAATATGGAATGGGGAAGCGGTAATTATAGGGTGCGATCCTTCGACCGTCGGAGAGGTGGTTGTTCCCGAGACATTAGGCGGCTACCCGGTTACCCGTGTAAGTGAAGCCGCATTCGTCAATTGCTCGGGAATTACCGATATTGTATTCCATTCGGGAATAAACAGTATAGGAATTAAGGTTCCCACCTTGGATATAGCAGACATTCCTCTGGAGACTTATTACGGTCTTTATGTTCAGGATTCACTTCTTTACCACATTAATTTTGCCTCTGCTACAGAGGATATGGCTGTTACCTCAGATAAGCCGAACGCAGAGTATGCATCAGATAAATTCGGAGCGGTGACGAGTACTTACGAGCCTTTCTTGGTGGGCATGAAGCAAGGCATCACTAATCCTTGGAAGGGCGGTACAGCCACTGTTTCCAAGGGCGGATGGAAATTCATAACTCCCTACATATACAGCTACTGGTTCAATGCGGACGGAAGCCTTGCTCATACAGGCGGATCTACTGCAACATTTGATAACTTCGTAACAGAAGAAGGCTTGGCGGGAGTTCCTTATTATATGCCGAGCGGCGCATATGTAAAAGTAGAAGCGGGCAGAACTATAGGCGGCGTGACAAAGCCCCTCTATCAGCTCGTTCATCAAGCTCCCGATAATGCTACAGGCTATTATATAGCCGCAGGTGTATGGGGCGGTGCTTTTTATTCCTCCTCATTCGGCAACGGATATTTTGACGCAAGCAAGGGTAATGATATAAAGCTTTATAACGGCGGAGTTAAAAATGCTCTCGCCGCGGCAGATGCATTTACGGTAGAGCTTACAGCCGCATCTACAAAATTGAAAAACGCGGCGTTCTTTATCGGTCCCCGTTTTGAATTCTCTCCCAAGGCAGATGTGGTTAACTTTACAGGCGCTGTCGGTGAAATGCTCGCTGACGGCTCGGGTTACAAAGCTATCAGCATGGCTCTTAAGGGCGCAGAGATAAACACATACTCGTTTACCTTTGACATGTCGGATATCGCAAATTATAAATATACTCTTAATGCATACGGAAACGGTACAAATTACAGTACACAGAATCTTGTGTCCAAAACGAACGCCTTCTCGGCTTCGGGACAGTATGTAATGAGAGATAACGGGCTGCATACTTATGCTATGCGTGTATACGAAAAAGAGCTAAGCGCAAATGAGGTGCTTCAGAATCATTTTGCCGACGTGGCACTGATTGCGAGACTTGATGTTACCGAATTTCTCACGCTCGACGGTGAAGAAAAGCTGGCGGTTTATAAAGCATTTGAGAAACAGACACCAAGCGCAGACAGGCGAGAGCTTCAAATCCTTCTTGAGAAAGCTATAAACGCGCTTGCGCCCGAAGAGACTACGTGCGCTCCTCAGACAACAGCTCCCGCAGAGACGACTGCTCCCGAGCTTCCTGCCGCGCCTGTTTCTCCTCTTAAGGATTATTACGATCTTTACGTTCGGGACGGCATGGTTATGCACTTGAATTTTGCCGAGGCGAGTGAATATACACCTGACATCGTAGGCGGCGCGAATTATCTCAGCACCGAAACAAGCGCAGCCGCAAGGTTTGACGGCGCAGCCTCTAACTATACCCCTTTCCTTATATATTCTAAGGTGAACAATCCCGTAAGAGGCGGTACGGCAAAGATCATTGCTCCTTGGTTCCACAAAAACCAGTACATTAACGGATATTTCAACAATCACGAAAAGGGAAACGGAGTAGATCTTCAGTATGAGGAGCCGTTCGAATATGATGAGATAGGAGAAAGAAACGGCAGACCCGTTTATATAAGATATACCAATCAGTATACCGATGAATATTATATAAGCGACGGAGTCTGGGCAAATAAGATCTATGCTTCCAAATGGTCTAAGGGCGCTCTCATGGTCGGAAAGTACAGCAGTCTCCATTACGGACAGGGTATAAGCTTTGAAGGTAGCCCGGGATATACCATGAATTTCTCGGTTAAAAGTGCGGAAGGAGCCTCCTTTAAGACATATATGGGTGTCCGTTACAATTATGCGCGTTCGGGCAGCGGTATGCGTCTTGCGATAGAAGCAAATGCCAACTCCCTTGTTACATCCGGTTCAGTCTTCAAGACCGTGCAGATGCCGGACGCGATCCCTTACGGAATAAACAATTATTCCTTGCAGGTCGATCTTAAAAACTTAAACAACAAAGAGGTAACCTTGGGATTTGCCGCAAACGGCGTTTCTTACGAATCTCAGACCGTTCCCTCTAACGATCAGATAGAATCTCTGCGTCAGTTTTTCTGCGACGGCCCGGAAATTTACGTATACGCTATCCGTATTTACGAAAGAGTTCTTTCCGACATCGAAATAATGCAGAACAATTTTGCAGATATAGCTACTGTAAACAGACTTGATATAAGTGTTTTCAAGACTCTTGACGATGCCAAAAAGGCAGAAGTATATAAAGCCTTTTCGGGAAAAAACTCTGATACAGATAAAGCAGAGCTTCAGAAGCTTCTGGACGATAAAACAGCAGAGCTTGGCGGCGCTCCTGTAGCTGTAAATGAATTGATTTCCGTGTCGGAACCCTCTGATACAGTTTTGCCCTTTACTACAGAGAGGGCGCTTCTCGCTCTCGCAGCCGAGCCGGATGCGGCAGTAGCTTTGACGGAGGCAGAGCTACCTGTATTTGCGGGATGCACAAGCCTTAAGACGGTTACAGTTCTTTCTCCCAACTGCGAGCTGTATTCTACAGCGTTCGCTTTGCCGATTTCGGTTAAAATTTTCGGATATGCTCCCTCAAGCATAAAAGATTATGCGGATGAAAACGGAAATGAGTTCGTCGATTTGAATGAGGACGATACAAATGCTTATTATGCGGGTGCCTTTTTGGATAACACCCTTGTCTATAGCATTGAAAAGGCTACAGGAATTATGACATTGTCCGGAAGCGGAGAAATGTCAGATTACAGCCTGACAAACGCTCCTGCGTGGATTGAATACAAAGAACACATAAAAAGCCTTGTTGTCGAAGATGGTATACAGAGCATAGGAGACTTCGCCTTTTACGAATGCTATAATCTTTCAGATGTCAGATTTTCTTCGACATTGAGCAGAATAGGCAACAGCGCGTTCGCAAAAAGCGGAATACAGAGAATATCCCTGCCTGCCGCTGTTGACGAAATAGGTAAGGATGCATTCTATCTCTGTAATATTAAAAAAATAGAAGTAAACAAATCCAATCCTTCATATCTTTCGAAGAATAACTGCTTGATAGAAATCGCAACCGGTATTCTTCTTCTCGGCAGTGATAACAGCCGTATTCCGTCAGACGGAAGTGCTGTTTTTATAGCTGACAGAGCCTTTGCGGGAAGAACAGGACTCACCGAGGTGTTTATTCCCGAACCGATAATTAAGATAGGCTCTGAGGTCTTTGATGCTTGCCCTGCCATTGAGAGCATAAATGTCGACTCGAACAATCAGTTCTTCAGCAGTGTTGATAATTGCTTGATAGACATAGAGAGCAATACCCTTATATACGGATGTAAAAACAGTGTGATTCCCAAAGATGATTTTGTTACCGAAATAGGCGACAGCGCATTCTCTTCCTGTGTCGGTCTTACGGAAATCACAATTCCCGACACGATAGTTAAAATAGGAGATAAAGCCTTCTTCGGTTGCTCCGGAATTGAAGTGTTGGAGATTCCGTCAAGCGTTACCGAGATAGGAAGCGGATCCTTTGGAAATGCTATTGCCTTGAATGAGGTTATCATGTATTCTGAAGAACCTCCGGTGCTTGGCGAGGGCGCCTTTGGCGGATGCGAAAGTCTTGCCGCTGTCTTTGTTCCGAAAAACAGCGTGAATTCTTATGAAAGCGCGCCTGTTTGGGCTGAGCTTTCAAGTCTGATTTCGGAACAGTGTGAGCATAGCTTTGTAAAAGAGGTGGTTGCTGATGCTTACTTTAAGAGCGAGGCAAGCTGTATCTCACAAGCTGTTTATTACAAATCCTGCGAGTGCGGAAAGAGTAGCGAGGGCACCGAATTTGAAGAGACCTTCGAATACGGCTCGGTTACCGAGCATGCTTACGATTGCAAAAAGCCCTCCACACTGTACAGAAAAGCAAAAGCGACGACCTCAAGCCCGGCTATCTATTATATGTCCTGCGCGTGCGGAGAGCAGGGAAGCGAGACCTTTGCTTACGGCGACAAGCTTCCTGCTTCAAGCGGCACCGTCGTCTTCCTTGACAGAGTGAAGATATTTCCCGACAGTATATTTACAGTAAATGTAAATATCAAAAATAATCCGGGAATGGCATTCCTTTCTGTAACACTCGATTATGACAAGTCGCTTATGACCCTTATAAGCGTTGATAACGGAACTGTATTTCCTACTTTGGACAGCGGCCGTAACTTAGTATGGAGTGCTGATGAAAACTGTTCTGATAACGGAATGTTGGCTACGCTTACCTTCGAATTGCAGGAAGGAGTCGATTGCGCTGATATTGCAATAGACCTGATCTTAAATGAGATGTATGATCTTGCTTGCGAGCCGATTGATATAGCAGGCTTCGGCGGTATGGTTGTAGTCGACAGTGTCCTTTACGGAGATGCTAACGGGGACGAAACCGTAAGCTCGGTTGACGTTCTTCTCCTTCGTAAATATATGGCAAATCTTGATTACGATACAGGAGTATCAAGTCTTTCCGTAGAGAAAGGCGCGGATGCTAACGGAGACGGTGCCGTAAACTCGACGGACGTTCTTCT
Source organism: Oscillospiraceae bacterium (assembly GCA_015065175.1). Lineage (GTDB taxonomy): Bacteria > Bacillota > Clostridia > Oscillospirales > CAG-272 > UBA1740. The sequence continues at coordinate 12,966 of SVQV01000024.1, forward strand.
TCTCCGCAAATATATGGCAAATTATGATTACGAAACCGGCACTTCAAATGTTGTGCTTGGTCCGTGATCGTCAATTCCGTTAATAAATTTTTTTGACAGATACATTTTGTCGGTTATAATATATAGGAGAGCGATAATGAGAAGAAAAGGTTTATTAAGATCAATAGTTTGGCTTACCCTGATTTCTTTGACGGTTGTTTTGTTTGCTTTTGGAACAAGTGCCGTAAATGAGGGAGATTATTACTACAAGGTTGAAAACGGGGAGGCTATTATTACTGACTGTAAGGTCTCTGTGTCAGGCGCAATAACTATTCCTGAAACCTTGGGAGGATATCCTGTTAAGGCTATAGGGGATTCTGCGTTTGCAGCGTGTACATTCCTGACGGATATAACAGTACCCTCCTGCGTTGAAAGTATTGGAAGCTATGCCTTTTTAGGCTGCTCAAGACTCCAATCGATAAATATTCAGGGAGCAGTCTCTATAGGCGACTATGCGTTCAGAGGCTGTACATCTTTGGAAAATGTTACGCTTGCTCCGACTCTTTCCACGATAGGCGAGCATGCATTTTATTCTTGTGTTTCAATAGAAAATGTTTATATTTCAGACCTTGCATCCTGGTGCGGAATTTCGTTCGCCGATGAATACTCAAATCCTCTTTATTATGCGAACAGCTTATATGTCAATAACAGCTTGACTACCGATGTTGTTATTCCTTCGGGTGTGACAAAGATACCCGAATACGCTTTTGCTTCCTACAGCTTTAATCTGAGATCCATAGAGATTCCTTCAAGTGTTGTCAGCATTGGAAAAAATGCTTTTGACGGTTGTCATAATGCTATATATGAGGTGTTCGGAGTATACTATGTTGACGGATGGGCAATTGACTCCGATACGGATGTGGAGTTCATTTGGTTTGATGATAATATCGCCGGTATCGCGGATCATGCTTTTTCGGATTGCGCAGCTCTTACGGCTGTGGATATTCCCGCCGGAGTTAAACATGTAGGCGAATATGCTTTTAAGTATTGTTCTTCACTTTCCGAGGTGAACTTTGAAGACGGTGTTGAAAGTATAGGAGATTATGCATTCTATGCTTGCCATAATCTTGAGAGCCTTGCACTGCCTGACAGTCTTAAGTCAATAGGCTCATATGCATTTTCGGGATATCACAAATTGTCAAAGATCAGCATCCCCAAAAATGTATCAAGCATCGGCACAAGAGCGTTTAACGTAAACGGAGTTTCTCGTATAAGCGTTGCTAACGGAAATGAATTTTATCGCGCTGAGGGCAACTGCCTTATAGAAAATGAAACAGAGACTCTCATTTTAGGGTGTAACTCAAGCGTCATTCCCGACGGAGTGCAGAAAATAGCCGCAGGTGCATTTGCATATTCCTTCCTTGATAATTTACATATACCCGCGAGCGTGAGCCTTGTAGAGAACGGTGCGTTCGACTTTGCTTACGGCTTGGAGAGCATTGTTGTAGATTTGGGCAACGCACACTATGCCTCTGTTGATAATTGCCTCATAGAGAAAGAGAGCAAAACTCTTGTTTTAGGCTGTAAAAACAGCTTGGTTCCAAATGACGGAAGCGTTACTAAAATCGGAAATAACGCATTCCTCGGTTGCTTGGACCTTATGACCGCTGAGGTTCCCTCCTGCGTTACAGAGGTGGGAGAAGGCGCGTTTGAGCTTTGCCAAAGCCTTCTGGCTATAAGAATATTCTCACGTGACTGCGCGATTTTTGATTCTCCCGATACGATATGCGACAGTGTCGTCATATACGGATACGCGGGTTCTACCGCTGAAGCGTATGCGCGAAAATACTCCCGAGCCTTTGAGGTAATTTCCGACGATCATGATGAAAATACTATTGCGGGCAAGTTCGGCACGGACAGAAAACTCAGCTATAACCTCAACAAGAAGACGGGTCTTCTTGTAATAAGCGGAGAGGGTAAGATTCCCGACTACAAAATCGATTCATACACTCCTTGGTACGCATACCGCGCTCTTATAACAAGCGTTGTTATAGAGGACGGCATTACGAAAATAGGCGACTTCGTATTCTACGGCTGTGAAAATCTTGTCGATGCCTCCATTTCTCCGAGTGTCAAATTTGTCGGTGACGCCGTATTCGCGGGTTGCTCGTCGCTTACCGAAATAACAATCCCCGCAAACGTTAAAAATCTCGGCATCGCTGAAGTCAACGAGGAAGGCTATGAGTTAGAAGACTATTACGAGTTGTTCGTTAAAAACGGTCTGCTTTATCATCTCAACTTCGCAGGTGCGGAGGCAGGCACAGCAGTTGTGGGCGGTGAAAAATATCACGACAACACTGTTCTCGCATCCGAAAGATTTGCCGCGGTGAATTCAAACTACATCCCTTATCTCGTCTATATGAAGGGCGGTATCACAAACCCCATAAGAGGCGGTACGGCAGAGATAAACGAGGGCGGATGGAAGTTTATAACTCCTTATATATACAGTTATTGGTACAATGATGATGGCACATTGGCGCATAAAGGCGGCTCTACGGCAACATTCGATCACTTTGTAACCGAAATCGGCTTGGAAGGTGTTCCTTATTATATGCCGAACGGCGTTTGCATAAAGTCAGAAGCCGCGAGAACCATAAACGGTGTTACAAAACCTCTTTACAAATTGATGCATATCGCTCCCGCTGACGCTACAGGCTATTATATAGCTGACGGAGTATGGGGCGGAGCGCATTACCCGTCATCCTTCGGCGACGGATACTTCAATGTAGAAAGCGGAGACGATCTTTTCTACGGCGACGGTAACGTTCATCAGAGACTGGCTACAGGAAAAAAATATACAGTAAACTTAGTCATGAGCGCTGTTAATACCACAAGCAACTCGGTAGGCTTGTTTATGGGACCGCGTTATATGCTCAGTACCCGTAACAGCGGAGTCGTCGTAGGAGTGCAGACTGCTGCTTCCGCGTTGATAGATGCAAATTCCGGCTATAGCAGTGTTACTATGTCGGGAATTAACGCAACCAAGATAACGAACTACGCCTTTACTGTCGATGCGTCGGCACTTAGCCTTAAGCAAGCAACCTTGGGCTTCTACGGCAACGGCATCAGCTTCGGTTCGCAGAATGTTGTTTCTCCTACAACCGAAATTCCCAATCTCTGGCAGTATCATATGTACATGTCGGGCGTTTCCACATACGCTATCCGTGTCTATGAAAAGGTTTTGACCGAAGAAGAGGTCCTCCAGAACAACTTCGCCGATATCGCGCTTATAAACAGGCTTGACATAACAAAATTCCTGCGTCAGTCAGACGAGGAAAAGCTTGCGGTTTACAATGCCTTCAAGGGCAGGACTGCCAGCGACGGCAAGGCGACCTTGCAGACGCTTCTCGATACCTGCTGTGATGTAAGCGACAAGGCATACGGCGTATTTACGGGTTGCGATTCACTTGAAAAATTAACTGTTCTTTCAACAAACTGTGTAATTCTCAATAATGCCTTGGGCATTGAGGATTCTGTCCTTGTCTATGGCTATGCGGATTCCGCTATAGAGAAATATGCTTATAATAACGGCAATATCTTCTGTGACCTGGACGAAAACACAGACGAAAACGTTATAGTAGGTAAATTCGGACCCGACCATAAATTTACGTTTACGGTAAATAAGACAACAGGCGAGCTTACAGTGGACGGAAACGGCGACCTGCCCGATTATAGCTCTGCCGATCCTGCTCCTTGGTACGCTTACCGTTCATATATCAAGAGTCTGACGGTATCGGAGGGCATAACGGGTATAGGCAGCTATGCATTCTATTCCAACAATCTCCTTTCTCAGATGAGTCTGCCCGACTCTCTTGTCAGCATATCTTCTTATGCGTTCGCTCAGTGCGGTGCTTTGGGCAGTATTGTACTGCCGAAGAATGTAGAAACGGTAGATGTAAGAGCGTTTAATTCAAATAACCTTTCAAGCATTAACGTGGCGGCGGGCAATATATATTACAAGGCAAGCGGAAACTGTCTCATAAGTGTTTCCGACAAAAAGCTTGTTCTTGGCTGCGCTTCAAGCGTTATACCGTCCGATGACAGTGTAAGCTCAATAGGAGATTATGCCTTCTACGGCTGTTCGGGACTCTCTACTATTGAAATTCCCGAAAATATTACTGAAATCGGTTCATATTCCTTCGCTCTATGCACAGGTCTTACAAAAGTAACCCTGCCCGACACGGTAACCGATATAAATGAATACGCTTTCAGCGATTGTTCAATGCTTTCCGAGCTGGTTTGCCTTGCGCGTGAAATCCCCGTTCTTGGTGTCGGCGCGTTCATCAGATGCGACAGCCTGGAAAAAATCCGTGTTGACTTGGATGATGTATCCGCATATAAGACAGCTAACGGCTGGTCTGCTTATGCCGACAAGATCTGCGCTTATTGTACTCATTCTTATACAGAGGAAGTGGCAAGTGAGGATTATCTCAAGAGCGAGGCAACCTGCTCTGAAAAGGCGATCTACTATAAGTCCTGCGAGGGCTGCGGCTTGAGCAGCGAGGGAAAGGCGGGAGAAGCCACCTTTGAATACGGAAATACTATCCCGCATACTCATACAGAGTCTGTGGTGGCTCCGGCTTATTTAAAGGAAGCTTTAAACGGAACAGGCACATATTATAAGTCCTGCGCCGTGTGCGGCGCAAGCTGCGAGGGCGAGGCAACCGAGCTTACATTCACCTGTATTTACGGTGACGTATCGGGTGAGGGAGCGGTAAACGGCAAGGATATCGTTCTGATAAGACAGTATATAGCAAATTATGATTATACCTTAAATGCTTCTACAGTTGATGTTCAGATAGGCGCCGATGCTAACGGCGACGGCACTGTAAGTGCCGCAGACGTATTGCTCTTGCGTAAGTTCATGGCTGATTACAATTATGATACAGGTGTATCGAGCTTCTTCCTCGGTCCCCAGAACAAATAAGAAAGAAAAAACAGGAAAATGAAAAACATTAAAATAACTTTTATTATATTGATGCTTTTGATAAGCTTATTTCTCCTTTCCTTCCCCTGTGCGGCAGCGGAGAACGCAAAAATCACATTAGAAGAAAAGACCGCAGACGCTGGTGATGAGGTAGAACTTGTCCTCAGCATTTCAGACAACCCGGGCATTGCCATCCTCTCTCTGACCTTTTCTTACGAGGGGTTGACATTGCTTGAAGGTGTAAACGGTGAAATTCTTCCTACACTTGATATAGGCAGGAACTTTTTCTTCAGCGCGGATGGGAACTGTAAAAATGACGGCGTTTTGGCGACACTTAAATTCAAGGTAAGCCCTTCTGCGGCAGGTATTTATCCTGTTACCTTCAAGATAAACGAGTGCTGGAATGAGGATTACGAGAAGCTTCAGTTAAGTGGCGAGAACGGAGCAATTAAAGTAAACATTGACGATATCGAAGCAGATGTTACAGAGCCTCTGCCGCCTTATGAACCGTCTGCGCCTGTAACAACAGTAGAAGCAACAGTTACATCTCCTCTGCCGACAACAACAGCTCCGACTGAGCCTGTAATACCCGCTACTCAGCCTGTCACTGTTCCTGTTACAGAACCAATAGTTATCCCTGCGGTGACTACTACCGTGGCTATTACTACAGCAAAGCCTGCGGTAACCGAGCCTGTCGTTACCGAATCGCCTACAGTTACTGAGGCACCTACAGTTACCGAAGCGCCTGTAGTTACCGAAGCACCTGTAGTCACCGAGGCTCCTACAGTCACAGAGACACCTGCGATAACAGAGCCGACTGTAACCGAAGGTCCTTCCGGTACACAGACCGAGCAGGCGGGAACGGAAGCTACATCTCCCGTTACACAGCCTGTGGGCAATACACAGGAAAATGATAACAGTCTGCCCGTGCCTGTAATAGCTGCCATGTGCGTAGCTGTTGTTGCGGTTGCTATTATCCTGTTTTTTCTCGTTAAGAGGAAAAGGTAAAAAGTAAGATCGCATGCTTTTGCACGTGATATTATTCTATCTGCCGGTCGGTTTGCAGATTGCGACGCCGATTCTTTAACGGCAAAAATAAAAAAACAAGCAAAGACGCTTACAAATTTCCCGTAAGCGTCTTTTTTTGCACCGAGATTGGTAAAATTGCAATTTATCGGTCTCTTACTTTTTACCCACAAGGGGCACAAAGCCTTCGGGGAAAGAAAAGTAAGCAAAAGAAAGCTGCTGCAAAAAAGATTTTTTATGGGTTGCTTCTTAAGGAAGCGATTGAGCAATTGTTATAGAGTGTACCTAATCCACGAAACAATAAAAGACAACGATATCTTCAAACGCACCGACATTTGCATCCCTTGGGATGCTTATCCCTTTGGGAAATCAAAATTTGAAGCACACGTGTGGGAGGTCAGAACATCTGACGTTTAAATAAAAAATATTTCTTTAAGGTTTTTTGAAGAGTTTGAGGGACTTTTTTGCAAAAAAGTCCCTCAAGAAAAAGACCGACAAATCAAAATTTGAAATGCCATTGATGAGAGGCATTCGGCAGACTGTTAAATATTCGCTGTGGCTTTTTGTCTATTTTTTACAAAAATATAAAAACAGGAAAAATATGCAAAATTCTTGTTGCAATTATGTTAATTATGTGCTAAAATGATATTATCAAATTTTTATTTTTGTCAATTATGCCGATGCGGATGCTTGTTTTTATATATCCATCCACATTTGTTAGTTGGAAATATTAAATATTTTTTTGGAGGAAAAACACATGAAAACAACCAATTTTTCACGCATGATGTCATTGGTGTTGGTTTTCGCTATGCTCGCTACTATGTTTGTGTTTAACGCAGGCGCGGCAGCGACGTTTGATGAGAGCGGCGAAAATCTTCTTACCTATGTAATCGAGGGCGACACCGTAACGATTTTAAAATGCTCGGATAAGGCTACAGGCGAAGTAGTTATCCCTGCCGAGATCGACGGTAAAGCGGTAACAAAGATAGACAAGAACGCCTTTGAAGGCTGCAAGTCTATTACAAGCCTCGTAATTCCCGAGGGCGTTACGGTTATAGGCGGCGAGACCGTTGTTCCCGAGCTGACTATCGATGATTACGCAGACCTTTTCGTAAAGAGCGGCTTGATATTCCACTTGAATTTCGCAGACGCTGAAACAGGTGCGGTTCCCGGTAGTGACAAGTACGAGGACGAAACAGCTCTTGCGGCGGAGAGATTCGTTACTCCCAATACCTTCTGGAATAACTATATAGTTGATGCTGTTTCTAATGGCGATTATTTCAAAGGCGGCGCTGCTACAGTTGAAAAAGGCGGCTGGAAGTTCCTCTCTCCTTACAGATATGCATACTGGTATAACGCGGACGACAGCCTTGCACATACAGCAGGCTCTACTAATACATTTGATAACTTCGTAACAGAACCCGGCTTGACAGACGAAGAAACCGGTGATCTGCTTTATCCTTACTATGTAGTTAATGGTGAATATAAAACAACCGAGTCTGCCAGAGAAATAGGCGGAGTAAAGAAGCCTCTCTATACTTTGATTCATACAGCTCCCGAAAGTGCTACAGGGTATTATATAAGTGCCGGTGTATGGGGAAAGACAATATATTCCGACGCTATGGGCGACGGTTATCTTGCTAACGGCAAGGGCGGCGCGTTCTATTATTCCGGTTCCAACTTGGCAGCTGTTCAGACATCAAAGGAATATACCGTAAACCTTACTGTAAAATCGGCAGACAGTAATGTAAGCGCATATAAGCTCTATTATGGTGGACGTTCCGGCATGAGGTTTGACCATGCTGCAGGCACTGTAACATTTGTTCCCGAAAATAACGATGGGGCTTTGCACAATACGGCTTCGGCACTGGTAAACAGAAAAATGAACGGTATTAAAACAAACGGTGTAATTGCCTATACGTTTACCGTTGATGCTAAAAACATTGCGAACAATGAGGCTACTCTCGGTTTCTATATAAACGGCAGAAGCGACTTTGACGGCGCAGAAGCAACTCAGACAATTACAACTCCCGTAAAGACTATCCCCGGTACATCAGAGTATCATATAAGCGGTTCAAAGGTTCAGACCTATGCTATCCGTGTATATGACAAGGTTTTGACCGAACAAGAGGTTCTTCAGAATAACTTCGCCGATATCGCTACAATTGCTGAGCTTGATATCACATATTTCCTCAAGCTTACAGAAGAAGGAAAGCAGAAGGTTTATGAGGCTTTTGAAGGCAAGCAGGCGGATGACGGCAAGGCGACATTGCAGCTCATACTCGACGTAGCTACAGGTGCGTATGTTGAAGCTGTAGAATATGATTATTATGACCTCTTTGTAAGCGACGGCTTGCTCTATCATATGAACTTTGCGTCTGCTACAGAGGATATTGTTATTGATCCCGAGAGTCCCGATGCTGAATTGGCTCATCTCAAATATGCCGCTGCTGCCGACACATATGACAGCTTCGTAGTAGGTGTTAAGGAAGGTATAACCAACAAGATTTGGGCGGGCGGTACCGCAACGATATCCGAGGGCGGATGGAAGTTCCTTACTCCCTTCGTATATGATTATTGGTTTGACGCAGACGGTAATTTCAAAACCGCCAGAACGAGTCCTGCATCTACCTTTGCTCACTTCGTAACCGAAGAGGGCTTGGAGGATGTTCCATATTATATGAACGGCGATAGCTATGTGAAGGCTGAAGCAGCCAGAACAATTGGCGGAGAGACAAAGCCTCTTTACCAGCTTGTTCACACAGCTCCCGAAGGCACTACAGGATATTATATACCGCAAGGTATATGGGCTAACCCCACATATTCCTCTGCGTTCGGTAACGGATATTTTGATGCGGCAAAGGGTAACGACATAAAGCTTTATAATGCCGTTAGCAGCATTCTTGCTGCCGCAAAGGAATTTTCCGTAGAGCTTGTAGCTGCTTCCACACAGAATAGCAAAGCAGCGTTCTTTATAGGTCCTCGCTTCGAGTTTACTCCTACTGCTACAAGTGTTAAATTTGTAGGCTCAGAAGGCAACGAGATGCTTGCATCCGACTCCGGTTACTCTACTGTAACAATGACACTTAACGGTCAGAAGATAAACACATACGCTGTTACCTTTGACCTTTATGATGACAGCGATGCGGAGAATATAATAGATATCGCTACAAACAACCTCTATAATCTTACTATGTACGGTAACGGTACAAGCTACGGTACTCAGACTGTAAAGTCCAAGGTAAACAAATTCCAAGCAAGTAACCAGTTCCTTATGAGAGGAGACGGCTTGTATACCTACGCTATGCGTGTATATGAGAAGGAGCTTAGCGCAAATGAGGTTCTCCGTAACCGCTTTGCGGATATCGTAACAATAAAAGCGCTCGAGCTTGATATCGGTAGATTCCTCGCTCTTAATGAATCGGATAAGCTTACGGTTTACAACGCATTCAATCAGTACACTCCGGATGATGACAAGAAAACGCTACAGGCAACACTTGACGGCGTTCTTGCAACGGTAACATATGGCAAGTTGTTCGCCGAAGACGGAACGGAAAATGCAGAGCTTCAGAACAATTTTGCTGAAATAGTATCTCGGAATAAGCTTGAAATGGATATAGATGCTTTTATCGCTCTCAGCGATGAGGAAAAGCTTGAAGCCTACAAGCGTTTTGAGAATTACACTGTAGATACAGATAGGGCAACCCTTCAGAGCGAGCTTGACATTGTAAACGGGAAAAAGGGTATATTTGACGGTTGTGAAGCCCTTACAAGAGTCACTCTCCTTTCGACAAGCGTTCCCGCTTTGCCTTACAAGGCATTTTACGGAGTATCTGTAGAAAAGATAATAGTTCGCGACGCTTTAATTGAGGATTACAAGGCATCAGAGAATTGGTCCGATTATGCGGATATAATATGCGGATTGGAAGAAAACTGTACTCACCCGCAAAAAGAAACAGTTGGCGCAAAGGAGCCAACCTGCGGCGCTGAGGGTTATACGGGAGATATTTACTGTACTGTTTGTCATTCTAAGGTAGATGACGGAAGCCCGATTGAACCTACAGGCGAGCATATCTATGACAAAGAGACCGTCTCCGATGAATACCTTAAGAGCGGTGCAAGCTGCACATCAAGCGCGGTATATTATAAGTCCTGTAAGTGCGGTGCAAGCAGTGAGGGCAGTGAAGGCGAGACAACCTTTGATTATAACGGAACGCTTCCTCACACTTACGATAGAGAATTGCCCGAGGCAAAATTCCTCAAGAGCGAGCCTGACTGTACCGAAAAAGCTATATATTACAAATCCTGTGTCTGCGGAATGAGCAGTCAAGGCACCGAATTTGAGGACACATTTGAGTACGGAGAAGCTAAAGGACATAACTTTGACCGTCAAGTGACAACTTATATTTACAGAAAATCCTTTGCTACAGCAGACAGCGCGGCTCTTTACTATTATTCCTGCGCATGCGGTGCTATAGGAGAAGAAACTTTTGAATTTGGCGATAAGCTGCCCGAGTCAGATGCTACGGCAATATTGTTTACATCCGATCAGGCTAAGGCAGGCGAGACCTTAACTGTAGATATTATGCTACAGAACAACCCGGGAATTTCGTTTGTTTCCATAACTCTTAATTATGATAAGAATGTGTTCATCCTTGAGAGTGTCGAGAATGCTTCGGCTTCCGATATGGATGAGGGCTTGAACATTCAGTGGAGCTCTGACACAGATAATTCGGATGATGGAGTATGGGCTACCCTTACGTTCAGGGTAAAGGAAGATGCAGAAGTTAACGAGTATATTTTAAACGCTGCGTTTAATGAGGCATATAACAAGCATCTTCAGGACATTATCTTTGAGGTGTCAAGCGGAATAATGTCTGTTTCTGACGATTATATTGAAAAAACAGTTGAGCAGGCACTCATCTTTGACGGATATCAAGTGAGAACTCAGAGTTTTCCGGGCTTGCGTTCGCTTTACACCATAAACAAGTCGCTTGTTTCGGAAATCGAAATGATTACGGGCAAGAAGGTTATTGTGGGCGCTATTATGGCATCGGCAGGTGAGGGCAGAGACTGTCATGCTGACCTTACCCTTCCGCTTTCGGACGGCAATTATGACGGCGGTGTATTTGTAGATCACAGATATGTTGCTAACGGTAAAGCATATCAGGAAGTATACAATGGCACAGAAGAGGAGAGTATAGTAGGATCTTTGATATCGGATAGCAAAACTCATATGCAGTTTGCTTTCACCACGGTATTTGATAAAGCCTCTACTCAGACGGCAGAAATGTATACAAAAGATCTCATTTACCGCGGTTATGCGGTTGTCAAGGGAGGAAATTCGGACGGAAGCGACCTTATATTCTACGCTGATATGACTGCCTCATTGTTTGACAAAAATGAAAACGGCGAAGCCATTACGCTTTACGAGCTTTCGGAGTACATCCATAACAATCTTGAGGACTTTGCGCTTACAGAGGAGACCGACACTATGATCGATCTCGTGCTTGATGCGGTAAACGCCACCTCTGCTCCTCAGGAATAACGGCATAAAAGCAAGAGGCTGAGCTTTTTGCTCAGCCTCTGTTACAGCTATAATTTTTTATAAATCAGTATTTCAAATTCGGTTTCAACTTCAAGAGAGGACAGGGCGGAAATTTTCTCCTTGTCCTTTTCTGATGTTCGGTAATAATACGGAGTCATCATGAATAGATTTTGGAGCGACTCGCCCGAAAGGGTTATTTTGTTTTTTATCTCCTTGCTTTCTATAAGCGAGAAGCCCGAAATGTTATAGTCTGCCACTTCGTTTTTGTAGGGCGTGTCATATATAGCCTTTTTAAGTGACCAAAGGTGGTTTTCCTTCGGTATTACAGAGAAAAGCAGTCCTCCCGTTTTAAGTACACGCAGAAATTCCGCTTCGGCAAACGGAGAAAAAATACTGAAAAGCATATCGGCAGAATCGTCGGCAAAGGGCATATGATAGACCCCCGCAACGATAAGAGAAAGCTCTTTGTTCCTTTTTGCGCCCGCTAAAACAGCATCGCGTGAAATGTCAAAGCCGTAAAAGGAGACATTCTTGCATTCCTCACTTAAAGCTCTGTATATCTCGTCTGTATAATAGCACTCACCGCAGCCGCAGTCTATTAAAATGTCACCGTCGTCTGCATATTTGCACACCTTTTCGCAAAGCGCACGGCAGAGCGGGGAATAATGCCCTTCGGAGAGGAATTTTCTTCGCGCCTCGGTCATTTGCTTGTTGTCGCCGTGGCAGTTCTGCTTTGATGAGAGAAGCAGATTTATATACCCCTGCTTCGCAAGATCAAAGCTGTGCCCGTTTTCGCACCGACAGGTCTTTTTATCGCCTAAAAGAATGCTTTTACATACAGGACAGGTCAAAATACCGTATTTCACTTGTGTCTCCTTGTGGTTTTAATATATTTATTATACGACATTTAAAAAAATAAGTCAAGGTGTGTAGACAAAAGAATGGATTTGTGCTACAATATACATATGTATATAAAAAAGAGGAATGATATATATGGATCTGAACGTAAAAAACAGGAGAATAATGGGCGTAGATTACGGAGATGTAAGGACAGGGCTTGCTCTTTCAGATATAAGCGGCAGTCTTTCGTCTGCATATTGCACAATAAAGGAAGGCGGAATGAGAAAGACCGCTATACGTGTCTCCGAGGAAGCGAAGAAAAACGGAGTTTCTCTTATAGTGGTAGGGCTGCCCAAGAATATGGACGGAAGTGAGGGCGGTCGCGCCGAGGTAGTGCGCGCTTTCACGGAAATTCTGGCTACCCTTACCGAAATTCCTATAACGATGTATGATGAGAGGCTTTCCACAGTGGTTTCTCATCAGGTATTAAGCTTTACGGGAGTAGGCGGAAAAAAGCGAAAAAATGTAGTGGATGCGCTATCCGCGGAAATAATTTTGCAGGATTATCTCGACAGAAACAGATAATTTTCATAGGAA
>SVQV01000149.1 GCA_015065175.1 Oscillospiraceae bacterium
ATATGCTTTATTTCGGGTAGACGGTCGCAGATCTCCTCCATGCGTCCGATAAATTCGGGACCGAATACGAGCATGGAGCAGTCTGCCTTTTTAAGACAGTACTTTATTTCCTCGGCAGTGTATCTGTAGTTCAACGGAACGACGATAGCTCCCGCCTTCAATACACCGAAGTATATGGGAAGCCATTCGATAGAGTTCATAAGAAGGATAGCGACCTTGTCGCCTCTTTTACAGCCTCTTGTGAGCAGAAGGTTGGCGAACATATTCGCGCGGCAGTCAAACTCACGCCAGCTTATCTCACGGCGGAATGGCTCGCCCGGGGTAGGCTCGGTAAGCGAATAGTCCTTCCAGGTCATACGGCTGGTAGGCTCAAATTTCGGGTTTACCTCTACAAGCGCGGTTTCTTCGGGGTATTGAAGCGCATTGTGGGTAAGTAAGTCAATAATAGTCATTTTTAAACTCCTGTTATATATCCTTTTTGAGAGGGACAGAAAAAGCCCTCCGCTGTTTGAAAAGCAGAGGGCGATATAATACCGCGGTACCACCTCTATTGCTGACACAGTCAGCCACTCAAGCACTAAAATGCCTTTACGCTGTTACGGGCGCCCCCGTCGCAGCCTACTCGGCATTGCCTTTCGGTACGCTACTCGCAAAATGTATTCGGTATATAAATTTCTGCTGTCTTGCACCAAACGACAGCTCTCTGCAAGTAAACCTTATATACCTACTTGTTTTTGGTCATCATATTTAACAAAACAATTTTAGCACACATTTGGGGATTTGTCAATGATTTTGGGGAATTTTTTCGAATTTATACATTTTATTTAAGCAAATGCGGATCTAAAAAATTTATGAATATCAAGCACAAGACTTATAATTGCGACGATCAACGTGCAAAACAGAAACAAGGTTTCCCAAGTTATGTACATTGGCATCACCTCCCTCTGTTCGAGGAAGGCAAAAACGAGCTTAAAAGTGTGAATTATATAAAAATTAAATTGTACCATTGTGTAAAATAATTAAAAAAATAGAAAAAATATCAAAAAAACTATTTATTTTTCACAAAGTATGTGCTATAATAAAAATGGAAGCGGAAAAAACCGTTTTCCTGCGGCAGAAGGATATGTTCTACAGCCGTCTGCCGTAATGACAGAAAGGTGGTAAAATATATGAAGATCACAGCTATTGGAAGACAGTTATCGGTAAGAGACAGCATGCGAGAGCTTGCGGAGAAAAAGCTTTCCAAGTTTGACAGGTTCTTCGGCGAGGATGCCGAGGCGGTCGTTAAGTTCAGTGTTGTCAGAGACCTTGAACGTGTCGAGGTGACTATTTTATACAACGGAATGTTTTTCCGCAGTGAAGAGGAAAACTCCACCTTCGCAAATGCGCTTGACTGCGCAGTCGAGGCTCTGGAAAGACAGATAAGAAAGAACAAGACCCGCCTTGAAAAGCGTGTAAGAGAGAACGCATTCAGCTCCTATTCCGAGGATGCGGATGCCGAGGAGGAGCTCGACTTCGATATAAGAGTGAAAACCTTCCCGTTCAAGCCTATGGCAGTCGAGGAGGCAATTATGCAGATGAACCTGCTCGAGCATCAGTTCTTCTGCTTCATAAACTCGGAAAACGAAAAGACCTGCGTAGTCTATAAGCGCAAAAACGGCGGCTACGGTCTTATTGTACCCGAATAATTCTATTATATAACCAGAGGGCTGAGCGCAAAAGCTCAGCCCTTTTTTCATTAAAATGTTGAAAGCTCGTTTGTCCTGTTCTTTATGCTTTTTATTACTACGTTAAGAGAACGGAAATAGAGGTCGTGGTCGAAGTATCTTTCGAATTCTACCTCTTTCTTTCCTATTTCTATTCTTGTCTTTTGGAAAAGCTCTATGGCGGCTTCGCGGTTGCACTTTGCCGCTTCAAAATAGACCTTTGCCATAAGAGAGGTATAAAGTGCGTGGAATTCGAGCAGTCTGACGGCGACGGTTCTCACACGGAAGTCGGAATTGTAGTGCTTTTCTATATAAGCTCTGCCTTTTTCGAGAACTGCGGGCAGCTCGTTTTCGATTCTGCTTGCCACCTCTTCCGAATAGTATCCTTCCTCACGTCTGTTCGACTGCTCGTAGGAAACGTACTCGAAGGGAATAATGTTCTCGATTTCGGTAAGATATTCGTATACCTCACGCCAGTCGTCTCCGTAGAGCGCGGAATAGTATTCCTCAACTATTTCATCATATGAGAGACTCGTGTCATAAAGCGTTTTTGCGTACACGTAAAATTCAAGACCGTTCGGGAAGAAGGAGCGCTGTGAGCCGTCCTCGATAACGCCGTTTATACCGCGCTTTTCATAGCACTTTATGTCCTCATGTACACGCTTCGACATAGCAAGGCCTGCGGTATCATAGGTCATATGACGCCAGAAGTGGTATTCATATGCGAAGCATGCGCCCTTCCAGCTCTTTTTCCATTCATCGAGATATAAGAGCGAGTGATAGAGGGAGCGGGGCTGATTGAGATTGTTCAGCACAAAAGGCTCTGCCTTCAGGTCCTCGGGAATTTTCTCGGGGAGTGTTTCCGCATAGCTGCGGAAGATAGGCGCAAAGAGCATGGTAAACCTGTCGGGGTTGTCTATTTTTTCGGCAAGCGGCGCCCATGTGGTATCTACGTAGCATATAAAGACTATTCTTGTAGAAAGCTTCTTTTCGGACAGCGCACGGTCAAGCTCGTTCATCCATACCATATACCAGTCGGACGGAGTCTTTTTGCGGCAATTCTCACATTCGCAGTGGTTGTTATGCGCATCGGACAGCCATACATGCAGATATGTGATATTCGAATGAGATGAAGCATAGTCAACTATATAGTCGGTGGCTATTTTTCTCGCCTTCGCGTTTGACATACAGAAGTTGGTGCAGAGGCTTCTCTGATTGAAGAGACCTCTTTTTCCGTTTACCTCGGCAAGATACTGTCTCGTTTCCTCGGGGATCGAGGAGTCGTCTATTTGCTCCCAGGAAGTTGAGGAGTCAATGCCGAACGGGTCTACGGTAAAGCCGTGACCGATATCGTGGAATTGCAAGCCGCGCTTCGCAATTTCCGCTTCGCAGGCGCGCTTCCACTGAAGTATCTGCATATCCGAAAGAGGCTCGGGAGGACGGTTTTCCTCGTTGTGCGGGTGGTTGTAGTAGCGTGAATAATAGCTGCGCGGAATCTTGAATTCAAGCATGTATGTGTTCATACACATTTTTGCGGTGAAATCTATAGTCTCCATCATAGCGGTCTGAGTCTCCGCGCCCTCGTTGCACTGACCTCTGTAGCGGCAGGAGGGAACATGGCGGTATTTCACGCTTTCAAGCTCTTTTGTCGGGATAAATTCACCGTCAACGCCCGGGAAAAGCCAGCGGCAGCCGTTTTTCTTCAGAAAATCGTATACGGCGAAAAGCACCGAGCGAGGATTGTCGCCCGCCAAAATTCCGCCTTTTGCGTCGGCGTCTATATAAATAATGTCGTCAAGCTCTGTGTCATACACGTCGCTCGTGTCGAGCCCGAAGTCCTGCATAAGTCCGAGACGGAAGCCGTCCTTTGCGTCGGGCGCATATGAAATTACAACATCGCCCGCATCGGGCTGCATCATTCGGATATATTTTTTTAGTTCTTCGGCGGCAAAATCTACCGTAGAATTTGAAGTGGTCTTATTTATGTAGAACATATGGACTCCTATTTTTTTTGGAATTATTATGCCCAGTGCATAGAGGTGGGCTTCGGCTCTCTTATCATGGACTCTTTGAGGAATTCGACCGCATGCGAAAGTCCTTCGTCTATAGTCATAAGGCTGTCCTCATGCTCAATGCTCAACACCTTGTCATAGCCGACGAGGCGGAGATTTGATATCATATCTCTCCAGTATTCGAGTCCGTTTCCGTAGCCGACGGCACGGAATATCCAGGAGCGGTGAAGCTCGTCACCGTAGTGCTTTGTATCAAGAACACCGTTCTTTGCTGTGTTGTATTTGTCTATCTTTGTGTCCTTTGCGTGGAAGTGATAGATAGCTCCCGCAAGCTCACGGATAGCGGCTACGGGGTCGATGCCCTGCCAGATGAGGTGAGAGGGGTCGAAGTTTGCGCCTATAACGTCGCCTACCGCATTGCGCAGACGGAGAAGCGTCTCGGGATTGTAAACGCAGAAGCCGGGGTGAAGCTCAAAGGCTATCTTTGTTACGCCGTGCGCCTTGGCGAA
>SVQV01000150.1 GCA_015065175.1 Oscillospiraceae bacterium
GCTATGGCGCTTAAGTCAGAAGATACTTTCTATGCTTGAGCTTCCGCTGTATGATCTTTATAAATCCGATATAAGGGAAAAGTCTAAAAAAATAAACTTAGCGGCGGCAGACAGAGATGAGAGTCAGGAAATATGCTTCATTCCCGATAACGATTATGCGTCTTATATAGAAAAGAATTATAGAAGCTCTCCCGACGGAGACTTTGTAGATATAAACGGAAATGTTCTCGGAAGGCATAAAGGAATTTTACACTACACCGTGGGTCAGAGAAAAGGACTCGGCATCGCGCTCGGTGAAAGAGCTTTTATCAGCCGTATAGATCCCGAAAGCAACCGAATAGTGCTTTCACGTCAGTCGGATGTCGGAAATACCGAATTTGAGATTTCCGATCTCGTTTTTTCGGGGCTTGAAAAAATAACAGAGGGAAGCGTGGAGCTTCTTGTAAAGGTAAGGTACTTGGCGCCTCCCGTCAAAGCAACGGTTACCTTCAATAATGACACCGCACATGTCCTGCTTTTTGAAAAAAGAGTGGTGACTCCGGGGCAGTCGGCGGTTTTTTACGATGGTAATGCTGTTATGCTCGGAGGATTTATAAATTGACAGTTTGGTTCTTTTTAACAAAAAAACGCTGCGAGAAAAGCGTTTTTTTGTAGAAATTTGATCTATTGCGGAAAAAGTCAAAAAAATTGTGCAAAAAGCCAAAGTGTAGAAAAATCGGGCTGTTTTTTGTGCAAGTTGCACATACGATTTTTGGTAAAAACAACTGCATTAAAATGAAAATAAAGTAAATGTGATTTACTAAAACCGTTTAAATGTTGCAATATTTAGCGTAAAAAGCCGATTTTCAGGGCAAAAAACAGTAATTTTAAATTACTTTTTGATGAAAGCGTCATTTTTGATATGACAACTAAAGTTTACATCTCGAAAATGAACGGCAAAAAACAGTTTTTGCTCGGGTTTGTAAAGCGCTCTCAAAAAGCCATATGTAAAATTATACCAAAAGGTAATGCTTGACTTTTCTTCGAAAATGTGGTATCATTCTATATACACTATGGGGATATTTTGCCCTTTTTGGCTTTTCGCGGCTTTATTCTTCATTAATATTTATATATTGCTTGGAAAATATATCTGCCGAAGGGTCAGAAATGCTATATAATGTCCGATGTTATCGGTTCGTTTTATCAGCGTTAAAAAACATGTTAACTATTTAAATTTTTACGGAGGAAAGATTTATGAAGAAATCAGGGCTGACAAAAATTACTGCTATGTTTCTTGCTGCTGTGATGTCTCTCGGAATTTTCGTATTTATGCCGACAAGCGCTTCTGCCGCTGAGACAGACGTTAATACGTCCGAAGAAATTGCCGCTATTCTTAATGCGGATTCTTATGAAGAGTACAGCGCAAGATTCACAAAACAGAAGAAAGGTGAAAGCACTATTGAGATCGACGTGTTTGATTACACGCTTGATTTGAATACTGTAAGGCAGGGTGATGTCAAAAAGGCATCAGAGCTTTCCGAAATGGAAGGCGTTGAGTTTGCCGAGGAATCACTTTATACTCCCGACCACGGAAAGGTTACCTGGAAGGTTACAATTCCCGAGGGTAAGAGAGGTATGTACGGAATCGAGATAGAGTATTATCCTATTGTAGATAATGTCGCTACTATCGAGCGTATTCTTTACATAGACGGTGCGGTTCCTTTCTCGGAAGCGAGAACACTTTCTTTTACTAAGATTTGGAAATATTATTACGAGGCTGAGGACGGCTCACTCGTATATGAATATTATAAGGATGAAAACGGCAAGCCCTGCTTCAAGCAGGACAAGGGTGGAAACGACCTCCGTTACAGCATAACTCAGCGCCCCGATTGGCGCACCTACCGTTGCACGGATGTTGACGGCTTCTTCCATGCTCCCTTTGAATTTTATTTCTCTGAGGGAGAACACACTATCACGCTTGAGGGTATCCGAGAGTCGCTTGTTATAAAAGCTATCCGCTTGTTCCCTGTTGAAAAGACTCCCACATATGAGGAATATCTTGCTAAATTCCCGAATGCGGCGGTTGCAAACGGAGCGGCTACAATTATCGAGGCTGAGTATCCGGATGCCGTATCCGATACATCTGTTTATCCCGCAAACGACCGTACATCCGCAATAAACTCTCCTTCCGCTCCCGACGCGCAGCTTTATAACGTAGTCGGCGGAACGAGCTATAAGACCACAGGTCAGTGGGCGAGCTACTCGTTCACGGTAGAGGAAAGCGGATTTTACGATATGGTATTCCGTTTCAGACAGAATCTGCTTGAGGGTATGTTTACAAGCCGTGTTATTAAGCTTTGGAGCAGTGACGGAATGTACGGCTTGCCGGACGGTACTCCCACAGTTCCTTTTGAAGAGGCGAACTTCATGCGCTTCGACTTCTCAAAGGACTGGCAGGTTTCTCCTCTCGGCAACGGCGAACAGCAGTTCAAATTTTATTTTGAGAAGGGCGTAACCTATACCGTTTACGTTGAAGTCGGTCTCGGTGAGCTTTCTCAGGTTATCAGCACTGTTCAGAAAACTCTTACCTCCATAAATAAATCCTACCTCAGTATATTAAAGCTTACAGGCGCAAGCCCCGATAAATACCGTGACTACGGATTTTCGGATATTATGCCCGATACCATAAGAAATCTTTTGGTTGATGCGAAAACTCTTGAAAGCGTATCTGCTTTGTTCGAAGAGCTTTGCGGAACCAAGGGCTCTCAGGTTGCTACGCTCGATAAGATAGCTCTCCTGCTTGACCGTATGGGAAGCGATGAGGACGAGATAGCTGCTAACCTTGGAAACCTTAAGTCCAACATCGGTACCTTGGGTACTTGGCTCAATCAGATAAAGGAGCAGACGCTTGTACTTGATTACATAAGCGTTCAGCCTACAGGAAGCAAGCTTCCCCGTAAGGACGCGACAATATTCCAGTCCATCTGGTTTGAGATCCGCGCATTCGTTTCCAGCTTCTTTGTTGACTATAACTCCATGGGTGTTACCGATGAGATCAAGTCTAACGATCATATCGACGTATGGTTGGCTTACGGACGTGACCAGTCTCTTATATGGCGTAATATGATAGACAGCCAGTATACACCTAAGTCCGGCGTTGCTGTTAACCTTAAGCTCGTTACTGCGGGTACTCTTCTTCCTTCGGTTCTTTCGGGACAGGGACCTGATGTTTATATCGGTCTCGGAAGTGCTGATACGATAAACTACGCTATACGAGGCGCGGTAAAGGACGTACAGGACTTCGAAGGATTTGAAGAGGTTTACGGATACAACATCGAAAAGACTGTTTTCGATGAAACCGAATATAAATACGTATACAGGGATTCCGCAGGAAATAAGGTTGACCCCGAAAAAATCAACTTTAACTACGCAAATACAATTCCGATATCCCTTTACGGAAAGACATACGGCGTTCCCGAGACGACTAACTTCCCGATGATGTTCTACCGCCTCGATGTTTTGGCAGATCTTGGAATAGACATTCCCGAGACGTGGGATGACCTGCTTGAGTCCGTTCCCGTGCTTCAGGCCAATAACATGGATATCGGTCTTACATACACCTCCGCTATCAATATGTTCCTTTATCAGTCGGGCGGAAGCCTTTGGAAATATATTGATGATCCGGAATATGCGGGTGCTCAGATCGGTTGGGATACCGACGTTGCGCTTGACGCATTCCGCTTCTGTACAAGACTTTATACAGACTATTCGTTCCCTGTTGCTTTCGATGCGGCAAACCGTTTCAGAACAGGTGAAGTTCCGCTTGTAATTACGGATTATTGTTCAACATATAACACACTTACGGTATTTGCTACCGAGATCAAGGGCTTGTGGCGGTTCACATCGGTTCCCGGTATCGTCCGTGAGAACGGTGTTCTGAATAACTGCTCGATAGCTACTCTTACCGCAACCATTATGCTTTACGGTACAGAGGAAAGAGGAACCTCCGATGCAGCTTGGGATTACATGAAGTGGCAGGCAGGAGCCGATGTTCAGGCATCCTACGGTAATCAGATGGTTGCGTTGGTTGGACCTGCGGCTAAATATGCTACAGCTAATATGAACGCTATTCAGGACTTGTCATGGACAACTACAGAGTATGCAAGCCTTGTTGCTCAGCTCGACAACTTAGCGGCA
>SVQV01000025.1 GCA_015065175.1 Oscillospiraceae bacterium
GTCTTTTCTCCGTCATTGAGTGCGATAGCGTTTAGTTCCAACGGGTCGAGAACTCCCGACATAGGACGGATGCTGAAATATCCGTCGAGATACGTGCCGAGAGGCGGTGTAATATCAACTCTTGCAAATCCTGCTTTTAACATATTTAAGTCCTCCAAAAATTATTTAATTTCTTATTATTCTCCGAAAAGAAGCTCTTCCATATCGTCGGCACTGGCGGAAAGCGCAGCTTCTCCGTATTCGGCTGTTGCATCCTTTGCGGTACGCGCATACCAGAGAGAGTCGTCTATTCTGTCCATTTCCACAAGCTCGGGATACATGGCGAGAGTCTCGCTTGTTTCGAGGAGTCCCGAATGGTCCCCCTTGAAGCGTCGGGCGGTCTCCTCTTTAAATCTTACGGGATGCACCTGTATCCAGGCAAACGGGTTGTTGCTTCCCGAATAATAGGCACTGTATTTTTCAGTACCCCACCAGCCTTCGCCCGCCGCCTTTTCAAGATGCTCCATAATGGAATGGCGCGCGACAAATCGGAAAGCGAGGTCGGTAGGCATTCCCTGATAGAATTCCTCGGTCTGATGAGCGACAAAGGCGTGAATGTTTCTAAAGCCCACCTTCAGAAGAGAACTGAATATTTCTTCCGCTATGGGAATTATCTTTTCGGAGTCTACGTTTAAGGTGCCGTGTCCTTCCGCCTTGGCTACCGCATTTGATGCGCAGCCGTAATAAAACGGAGGCAGTACGACAAGCTCGGGGCGGCGCGCTTCAACTCTGTCTATTATGTTCTGCGCGACGAACATATCGACTCCGAGCGGAAGATGCTCCGCATGATATTCTATTACACCTAAGGGTAAAACCACGGGTGTGTTTTTTTCTATCGCTTCTCTTACCTGATAGGGAAGCATTTTTAAGTATTGCATAATTTTTCTCCTTTACTGTTTGTTTTCTATTTCTATTACAGGCGCGGAGAGCAGACCGAATTTGTGGATGTTCTCATATTCATACGTCCATTCGTAGCCCTCTGTTCTCCAGTAAGCCGAGTTCTGCCACTTCCAATCCGAGAGGTTATGTAAGCCTCCGAAGGTGTTATATCTGTTTCCGTAGACCTTTATTTCAAGCGTATGCTCTTTTGCGGCGAGTGTGTCGGATATTATGGAATACGGGTCGAACACGATAAGACCTTGCTCTTTTCCGTCGATAGAGACTGAAAGGAGAGCGCCCGAATAGTGATTTGCGCATACCCTGATCCTTGCGGCTCTGTCTAAAGAGAAGGGAATTTTATAGGTTATGCTTCCTCCGTAGAAGCACATGCCCTGCTTCGAAATATCGCCGAAGCCTATCTTTTTCTCGCAGGGAAGGAGTGTCGCCTTTCTTCCCTTGAGCATTACCTCGAAGTCGCCGAGCAGATACAGGCTCTCGAGTCCCACACGCATACCGAACGGCTGTTTTACTTCAAAAATATGCTCGCCGACAGGGATCGCGGGCAGAGGAACTGTAGATATCGCGCGGTCAACATAGAAGCCGTTCACTTTACAGTCGACCTTTTCTCCGTCTATGTAAAGCGTGGAGTCATTTGCGTTTTCAAGCGCAAGCATAGCGTTTTCAAGCTCTGTTTCGGTGTTTACTTTAAATCTCAATGTGGCATAGTGCGAAATTTCTTCCTTCTCCACCGCCCAGGGCTGAGCGTAAGCGTCCTGGCGCAAGGGGTAGCCGAGGCGCTTTCTTAAATCGTTATCCAGCCTTAAAATGTTTTCCGCAGGGCTGTATTCTCCGCCGTCAAGCGAGTATTCGGCATAGTCGATAAGAAGCACATTCGGCTCCTCTCGCTCATATTCAACGAAGGACGGAATTTTTATCCCGTAGCCCTTGAAAATACTCGGAGCTACGCCATAAGAGGTCTTTTCGGGCTTGTCAAGCTTAAGCAGTATGCTGTCGAGGTTGTAGCGGCTTATGGGAATATATGTCACACCGTTTCTTATTTCAAACGAGGCTTTTTTTATTTCGCCTGTAATAGTGTCATACAGTGTCGGCTCATATTCGCCCTTTATTTTGATAATGATGAGCTGCTTGTATGAATAATTGTTGCTTATTCTTTCCTTTAGAATGTCGGTTCCGTCGTTTCCTTCACCTAAAGCGTTTGCGACAAACAGCCAGCGTGAGTCTCCGTCGGCTCTCATATTATAGATAAGATTTTCCGAGCGGTAGCCGTGCGCATCGGTGATGTCTAACAGTCTCTCGTCCTCTAATGCATTGAGTATCGACATCTTGTCGAAATTGACATTTTCACAGGTGAGGGCAAATGCCTTTGCTTCTTCTGACGGCTCGGCATCTACTAAGCTCGGAATTTGTCCTGCAAAGATCACCTTTCCGCCCTTTTCTCTGAATTTTTTGAGCGCTTCGAGAGTTGTGCGGCGGATAGTCTGAAGATCGGGAACTATTACAGTGTCATATGACATTTCGCCTATCTTCAAGCCGCATTCGCTCTCCTCATACAATTCGGGCAGGAGCGACTCGGCAATGAAATCGAAATCCATAAGGGCGAAAAGAAGCCATTCGGTGAGGTTTTTATGCAAGAGGTCCCTGTGCATACGTGTGGAGCTTGTCTTGTCGTTAGGACCGCAGTTTATCCACAGAGTTTCTATCGGATGAATTACCGCGATACGGCAGACAGGCTTTCCTCTTGTCAGCGCCGTATTTACACGCGCGAAGTGATCCTCAATATATGAATATTTCTTATACCATGGGGATTGATAGCCTATAGAGGCAGGGTAGTCTCTTTTTGCCTCGCCGCCCATAGATACCCACGCAAGATGAGGCACTCTGTAGGTAACGCCGAGAGCCGCCTGCCAGTCGCCTTGGAATTTATGACCTCGGAAGTCGAAATCCCAGTCGGTAACACCGTAAAGCTCGCTCATCATTCCCTCACGGCCGTACTGATGAACGACCGACTGACACTGCTTTGCCGTGTTAAGCTCGAGCCTGTTGCAGAGCAGGTCCATACCCGGGAGCTGGAGACGGCGGTAAAGGCGCATTACCTCGCTGTTCCACTCGCACTGATAATCGAGGGATTTTTCTGCCATTGTATGCGCGGTAAGCATAACACCGTTCTTTTCGCACCAATTGCCCAAATTGTCGTAGCATGAGGAGGCGAAAAGCTCGGCGAGAAAATCGTAATAGCGGTATCTTATTTTTGAGGTCCTGCCGTTCGGCAATTCCCAGAACACCTCGGGCAGAGCTTTTACTATATCGAGTCCGCAATAATCGGTAAACAGCTCGGGGAAGTGCATCGTCCAAGCAACTACGGCATCGTCTTTGCCCTTTGAGAAATTAAAGAGAGTGCGGTATCTTATACTCGGCTCGTCCGAGAAGATCAGCTTGACGGTGTCGCCGAATTCGTCTCCGATATTCTCCTTGAAAAAATCGTAGGTCAGATGAATGAAGCCGTCCATTGCCTCACGTGAAAGCGTGTCCGCATATGCCTGATTGTTGTATATAGGGTTGTTTTGCGCTGTTTTTACATAGGCGTACCATTTTTCGCCCTTTGCTTCTTCGCTTGCGGAGACCGTGCGGTATTCGGAAAGATATCCGTCAGAGTCAAGTGTGACATCGTAGCAGGCGAGAAGATAGGGCTTACCTGTAGTGTTCGCTTCTTCAAAGCCTACGCTTTCGGTAAACTCTTTCGTAAAGACGAGACGGCGCTCACGGTAGCGGATATCCTTGGTCAGCAGTCCTCCCGCATAGCCCGAGGGAAATCTGTCCTCATCGTAAAGCCCCGAATAGAGTCCGCGCTTTTTTGCCTCGTCGGTACACATTCTTATAAGAGAGGCGTAATCCTTGCCGAGATATTCGGTTGCCATTCCGCTGCGGGCGTGCATATGGAATGAGCCAAAGCCCATTTCCTCGAAGTGACCTATCTGTTCCTTTAAAACCTCGCTGTCAAGCTCACAGTTCCACGCCCAAAAGGGGGCGCCTCTGTATTCACTGCTTGGAGATTCGAAAAGCTCTTTTTCAAGCTTTTTCTGTTTTGCCTTGGGGTATAGCATAAGAATCCTCCCGTTTTTTAATTATTTTCTTGACTTAATTATACTTTTTTGATATACTGATTTCAAGGAGTTTATTTTTACGGTTTGGGGGGCGATTTTTAGATGCCAAATTTAAAGGAAAACGGAATAGGTACAGAAGGGAAAATATATATCACTTCAATTACTCCGAAGCCTCAGGGCACGCACAGACACACCTTTTTTGAGCTTGTTTACGTGCTTGAAGGGAAGGCGTATCACACTCTTGACGGTGAAAAAAGGATAATTGAGAAGGGCGACTGTTTTATAATCGACTACGGCTCATATCATTGCTATGATTTTATCGAGGGGGCGGATTTTCGTATTGTGAACTGCCTTTTCCGTTCCGAATTTATAGATGAGGAGCTGAAAAACTGCGAGAGCTTTAAATCACTTTTGAGTCATCATTTTATATCCTTCAGAGGGACCTTGCTATCAGAGGACCCGACACACACGGTGATAAAGGACGGAGGAGATATGCTTCCGCTTATAAACAGAATGAGCCGCGAGTTTGAAAACGAGAGCATTGGATATTCGGAGCTTATTCGCTGCCTGCTCATAGAGGTGCTTATACTCTTTTTGCGGAGTCTGGCGGAGAGCGGGAGCGGTGCGAACAAGTCCGATTTTATCCGACAGATGACAGAGTATATATACAATCACTCCTCCGAGGATATACCGCTTTCCTTCTTCTGCGAAAAATTCAATTACAGCTTAGCCTATCTTTCGGTGAAATTCAAAGAGGAGACGGGAATGTGCTATAGCGAATACTTGCAGAGGGCGAGATTGAGGCACGCCCTGTTTTTGCTCCGCACGACCGATAAAAAGATAGTTGAGATATCCCGACTCGTAGGGTATAGCGACATAAAATTTTTCTATAAAGTGTTTAAAAAGCATCTGGGAATTACCCCCGGAGAGCTTCGTAATTCTTTTGATTCATCAATTATGTAATGTAAAAAACTGCTCACCGAAATCTCAAGGTAAGCAGTTTTTTTATATTTGGTCTTTGTCAAATGCAATTTTAATTATTGATCAAATCGGATAGCGTATATATCGGCGTCCATGAGGCGCACCTCGAGTGTGACGGGTCTGCCCGAGAGTCGTGCGACCGCTTCCTCGTCGTGAAAATGTATTTTCTTGTCGACAGAGTTCCCGAAGACCTCATACGATGTATATTCTTCCTCTCCGCATTTAATGGTAAAATATGCGTGCCCTTTTGCTGATGTGGCTATATTGGCGTAAAGGATGCTTCCGTCATATGTGAATTCCTTGGTTACGAGCAGAGCTTCATCTGCATCTGCGTGACGTGAAACAAAGCCATCAAGACGGATGGTATATCGCACTATAAGGTTATAGCCTGTTGCGGCTCGATAATTCTCGACAACGTAAAGCGAGTATTCAGGATCTGACAGCGGAATATCTGAAGGGGTCTCCGCTAAGCCCGCGGCAGCATAGCAGTCGCCGTACATCCATGAATAGGGATGCTCTGCGGGCGGGCGCAAAAATGCTTCGTCATATCGTTCAAAGGAGTATCCGTCACGAGAGCACATAAACAGTCCGTCGGTGATAACGAGACCTCCGCGGGCATATCCGTTAATAATGCGGTCAAGTCTCGCATCCCTGCCGCAAAGCTCATCGTAGTTGGGGGTCCATGCCTTTCTCTCGTAATAGCGAACAGGAAAACCTATAAATATATGCGGCGCACGCGGATAAGGAGAAATTGCGTTAGTATAGAATTGCACTCTTTCGTCCTTGGTTTTTATCAGTTGACTTTCTGTCCAATGAATAAAATCCTCCGATTCCATTACACGTATGTCGCGCATCATTTTTGCCGCTTCGTCTTCGGGAGACGGTTGGCGCGTAGACATAGCTTTCTCGTCCCATAGCTTATTGGCTGTGTCCTGATAGAAGGAATATTCCTCAAAAGCAACCGTACTGTCGGGCTTATGCTCGTAGCGGTAATAGCAAAAGTACTTTTTATGCTCTTTGCTGTAAAAGGCGAGATTCTGCGAATCAAATGCGCCGAAATCGGTCATCATGCCAAAATATGAGAAGTGTATGCCGTCAGCGCTTACAAGTGAAATAAGAGATTCGTCCCCCGCCGTTGACATGACCGCTTTATAGCGTTCTTTTTTCGGACAGTCGGGATTTTCGTCATAAAAAACATAACAGTCGTTGAGATGCTTTGCGCCAAAGCTGCGCGCAAGCGGCTGGTCAATTACGGCGTTATTGTCGGTAGAGCCGTTTATTTCAATTGCTCCGAGTGCAGGCTTGTTCCAGACTATTCCGTCCTCGCTCTCGGCGCGGCAGATATAAAAAGGTCCCGAGAAGCTTCGCGCTGTTCTGTAATATAAAAGCCATTTTCCTTCTGCGAAGAAAACATTCGCATAAGTGCTGATATTACCTTCCCAAGGCTCGTCACAGGGAAAGGCTACTCCACGGCGCACAGGATTATGCAGACGCGCTTTGGCGGTAGATATTTCTTCATTTATAATAAAACTGTCGCAAAATATCTCTCTGCGTTTTCCAATAGAGATCATATACACTTCTCCTTAAATATTAGAGCTTAAGAATAACATCATCGTAGGGAACTGTTCCGACAGCTTCCGCCTCGCCCGCGAGGACCTTCAGCGCATGAGTAATGCAACGCTCGTCGGAATAACCGAGAATAAATCTGTCCATTCTCGGAACGTCATCCATCATATGAGGATTTCCGAAGTGAAGAATGGCGGAAATTCTGTTTGTGGACTGGAGCGCACGCATAACCGCAAGAACTCGCTCGGTGAGACAGTCTCTGCCGAGATATGCCTGTATACGGTGAGAGGTTATATATACTACGCTGTCATAGGGTATCTGCTTGTCGAAAAGGCGGATATTGTGGGCAGCGGAGGGGTATTCGGGCAGGAAGGTGCAGTCGGAATTCGGGAAAACCGCCTTTACCATATCCTGAACTCTGTGCGGGAAGAACCATTCGTTTGCGAACAAAGGTTCATCGGGCGCAGGCTCTGTCTCCTTTAAGTCTCTTTCTGTGAGAATGACGAACAGATGACGTCCGTTTTTATCTATTGCATGAGGTACGCCCTCCGCATAATGCGCGGAAACACATTCCTTCGCAATTCTCTCGACACATTCATAGTCGTATTCTCTCGGCTCGGTGTCTATGTCCGACATAAGATTTGCCTTGTGCTGAGCCAAAAGCACACGCTTTACAGCCGCATCAAGCTCCTCTTCGTTAAAGAGTCCACGCTCAAAGCCGTTTTTCAGATATTCGTATCCGACATCGCAGGAAACGCTCCAGGGGAGCGCCATATCGTTGCCTGCCGCTATGCAAAGTCCCGAGGGCTCCTCCTGTCCGTATTTCAGCACCAAGCCCATCATGTTGAGCGCATCGGTCATAGAAAGTCCGTCCCAGCCCTTGTCGCGCAAAACGTCCATTGCCTTTTTCGAGATAGAAGCGGGGAGCTTGTCGTCAACACAGGCAAGAATTCTGTGTCCGGGCATTATGCCGTCGAGCAGACCTTCATCCATGAGCTTCTGATAGGGTACAAAGTCGGTCTTTATCCACTCCTCGTAGGAGCGGTCATTGCGTCCCTCCTGCATATGAGAGTCTATTGTAGCATCGCCCGGGCCGGGGTAGTGCTTGACTATCGCAAGAACTCCCGCATCATGTAAGCCTCGGACAGAAGCGCAAGCGAGGTCGGCTACCTTTTCGGGGTCTGTTCCAATATGTCTCATGGAGACATTTGAGAGGTCTATGACAGGACCGTTCAAGACATTTATGCCTGCCTGTCTGATTTCAGTACCTATAACTCTGCCGTACGCATAGGCAAAATCCTCGTTATAGTCTGTCGCACCGAGAGCGCGGATAGGCGGAAACTTGTATTTCTCAAAGCCCGCCTCTGCCATAGTTACGACGAGTATGGGGTAGTCTGCGGTCTCGTTTATTTTTTTGAGAATTTCTTCTTTGTTTGGAGCGAGCAGACTGACGTAAACGGCGCCCAAACGACGCTTCTTTATCATTTCGAGCACCTTGTCATATTCGTTCTCGGAAAGACTGCTGTGTACGTTTGTGCAAAGTACCATACCAAGCTTCTGCTCTAAGGTCAGTTCTTCAAATTTCAGTTCTTTTTTCATTAGTGACACCTTTCGTTTGTGTAAATAAAAGTTTGCGTTTTTGTCAAAGCTTGAGCTTCAGGTCTCCGTAAGGGATTATGCCTACCGCTTCAGCCTCGCCCGCAAGAACATTAAGCGCATGAGTTACGCAGCGTTCGTCTGTGTAGCCTAAGATAAATCTGTCTATTCTCGGAAGGTCGTCCATCATATGAGGATTTCCGAAGTGAAGCACGGCGGAAATTCTGTTCGTCGACTGAAGCCCACGCATAACGGCGAGAATTCGCTCGGAAAAGCAGTCTCTGCCTATATATTGCTGAATTCTTTGAGAGGTTATATATATCACGCTATCGTATGGGAGCTGCTTGCGGAGCAGCTTGATGTTGTCTCCCGATGAAGGATATTCAAGAATGAACGTACAGTCAGAATTGGGGAATTTTGCTTTCACCATTTCCTGAACTCTGTGCGGGAAGAACCATTCATAAGCAAATATCGGTTCTTCGGGTGCAGGATCGGTTTCCTTCAGGTTTCTTTCGGAGAGAATAACGAACAGGTGACGTCCGTTCTTGTCTATTGCGTGAGGAACGCCCTCCGCGTAATGCGCGGAAACACATTCCTTGGCAAGTCTTTCAACACATTCAAAGTCATATTCGCTCGGCTCGGTGTCAAGCTCTGACAAAAGATTTACCTTATGCTGAGCTAAAAGCACATGCTTTACAGCCGCATCAAGATCCTCCTCGCTGAAAAGTCCGCGCTCAAAGCCGCTCTTCAGGAAATCATAACCGATATCACAGGAAACATTCCAGGGGAGAGTCATGTCATTGCCCGCAGCTATGGAAAGTCCCGAGGGATCTACCTCGCCGTACTTCAGAGTCAAGCCCATCATGGAAAGCGCATCGGTCATAGAAAGTCCGTCCCAGCCCATGTCGCGCAGAATATTCATTGTTTTTTTCGAAATAGAGGCGGGGCGTTCGTTGTCAACACAGGCAAGAATTCTGTGACCGGGCATTACACCGTCAAGCAGTCCCTCCTCCATGAGTCGAACGTAAGGCACAAGGTCGGTCTTTACCCACTCGTCATAGGGTCGGTCATTGCGCCCTTCCTGCAAGTGAGAGTCAATTGTCGCATCGCCGGGACCGGGGAAGTGCTTGACTATCGCGAGAACGCCCGCATCACGTAATCCTCGGACGGTCGCACAGGCAAGACGGGCAACTTTTTCGGGGTCAGCGCCCATGTGTCTTATGGAGACATCCGAGAGGTCTATAACAGGGCCGTTTCTGACGTTTATGCCTGCCTTTCTTAGCTCCGTGCCCGAAATTCTGCCGCAAGCGTACGCAAAATCCTCGTTATAGTCTGCCGCACCGAGAGCGCGTGCGGGCGGGAATTTATACTGTTCATAGCCCGACTCCGCCATGGTTACAACGAGAATGGGATAATCGGCGGTTTCGTTTACTCTTCTGATAATTTCTTCTTTATTGGGAGAATTCAGGGTGACATAGACCGCGCCTAAGCGATGCTCCTTTATCATTTCGAGAACCTTTTCATGCTCATTCTCGGAAAGACTGCTATGTACATTGGCGCAAAGCACCATGCCAAGCTTCTGCTCTAATGTCAGCTCTTCAAATTTCAGCTCTTTTTTCATTGTTGCTCCTTTTTGTAAACAAATGTTAGTAATGTTTTGTTAGAATTTAAGCTTTACGTTATCGTAGGGGATAGTTCCTACAGCCTCTGCTTCGCCTGCAAGGATCTTAAGAGCGTGAATGATGCAACGCTCGTCGGAATAGCCGAGAATAAATCTGTTCATTCTCGGAACGTCATCCATAACGTGAGGATTTCCGAAGTGAAGGATTGCGGAAATTCTGTTTGTGGACTGGAGCGCGCGCATGACCGCGAGAACTCGCTCTGTAAGACAGTCTCTGCCGAGGTATGCTTGCATACGGTGAGAGGTGATATAAACTACGCTGTCGTAGGGAATCTGCTTGTCAAAAAGTCTGATGTTGTGTGTGGCGGAGGGATATTCGGGCAGGAAGGTACAGTCGGAATTCGGGAAAATCGCCTTTACCATATCCTGAACTCTGTGGGGGTAGAACCACTCGTTAGCGAACGGAGGCGCATCGGGCGCAGGCTCTGTCTCCTTCAGGTCTCTTTCGGTAAGGATAACGAACAGGTGACGTCCGTTCTTGTCTATAGCGTGAGGAACACCCTCCGCATAATGCGCGGAAACACATTCCTTTGTAATTCTTTCAACGCACTCGAAGTCGAATTCTCTCGGCTCTGTGTCAACGCCCGACATAAGATTAGCCTTATGCTGAGCTATAAGCACGTGGGATACTGCCTTGTCGAGATTTTCTTCGCTGAAAAGACCCTTTTCGAAGCCTTCCTTCAGGTACTGATAGCCGACCTCGCAGGATACGTTCCAGGGGAGCGCTAAGTCGCTTCCTGCTTCAATGCAGAGAGGACTGGGGTCCTTCTGACCGTATTTGAGAACCAAGCCCATCATGGAAAGCGCATCTGTGAGAGAAACTCCGTCCCAGCCTCTGTCACGGAGAATGTTCATTACCTTCTTTGAAAGGGAGGCGGGGCGCTCTGTGTCTATAGCCGAAATAATTCTGTGACCGGGCATAATTCCGTCAAGCAAGCCCTGCTCCATCATTGTAAAGTAGGGGAGAAGGTCATAGCTCATAAGCTCTTCATAGGAGCGGTCATTGCGTCCCTCCTGCATATGAGTGTCAACGGTTGCGTCACCCGGACCGGGGTAATGCTTGGCTATCGAAAGGATACCCGCATCGTGCAAGCCGCGGACAACCGCGCATCCGAGCTTAGCGACCTCCTTCGCATCTG
Organism: Oscillospiraceae bacterium; assembly: GCA_015065175.1. GTDB lineage: Bacteria > Bacillota > Clostridia > Oscillospirales > CAG-272 > UBA1740. The sequence continues at coordinate 11,004 of SVQV01000025.1, forward strand.
TGCCCATATGTCTCATAGAGTTGTTTGACAGGTCAACGACGGGGCCGTTCATAGCATTGAATCCCAGCTTGCGTAGCTCTGTACCCGTAATTCTGCCGTAAGCGTATGCGAAGTCCTCGTTATAGCCTGTAGCGCCGAGGGAGCGTGCGGGCGGGAAGGGAAATTCCTCGTAGCCCATTTCAGCATCACCGACAATAAGAATAGGGTAGTCGGCTGTTTCGTTTATTTTTTTGAGAATTTCGTTTCTTTCGGGCGCTCCGCGGCTTACCCAGACCGCACCCAAGCGATGCTCCTTTATCATGTTGAGCATTCTTTCGATCTCATTTTCCGAGAAGCCCTTTTGAGCATTGGTGCAAAGCACCATACCGAGCTTTTGCTCCAAGGTAAGTTCTTCTAATTTGAGTTCCTTTTTCATGTTGAAAATCCTCTCTGTTCGTTTTTTTGTAAATAAAGATTTACGTTTTGGAGTGCTGTTTATCTTCAGGTTCTTATAATAACATCATCGTAAGGGACACTTCCCACTGCCTCCGCTTCGCCTGACAGGACCTTAAGAGCGTGAGGAATGCAACGCATATCCGAATATCCGAGAATAAATCTGTCTGTTCTCGGAACATCGTCCATAACGTGAGGGTTGCCGAAGTGAAGAACTGCGGAAATTCTGTTGGTGGACTGGAGCGCGCGCATAACGGCGAGAACTCTTTCTGTGAGGCAGTCTCTGCCGACGTATGCCTGCGCACGGTGTGAGGTTATATATACTACGCTGTCGTAGGGGATCTGCTTGTCGAAAAGACGGATGTTATGAGTAGCGCTCGGGAATTCGGGGAGGAAGGTACAGTCGGAATTCGGGAATATCTCCTTGACCATATCCTGAGTCTTGTTGGGATAGAACCATCCGTTTGCGAAGGGAGGCGCATCGGGCGCGAGATCTGCTTCGCTCAATTCTTTTTCGGTGAGGATCACAAAGAGGTGACGGCCGTTTTTGTCTATAGCGTGGGGAACGCCCTCAGCGTAATGCGCAGAAACGCATTCCTTTGCAATTTTTTCGGCAGTGGAGATCTCTTCCTCTGTAGGCTCTACGTTTATTTCGGAGAAAAGGTTTATCTTATGCTGGGCTAAAAGCACACGCTTTACAGCCGCATCAAGAGCTTCCATACTGAGAAGTCCTTTTTCAAAGCCTTCCTTCATATAGCTATAGCCTATTTCACAGGAAATGCTCCAAGGAAGAGCAAGGTCGCTGCCTGCTTCGATACAAAGCGCGCAGGGATCCTTCTGACCGTATTTGAGAACCAAGCCCATCATGGAAAGCGCGTCGGTGAGAGAAACACCGTCCCAGCCCTTGTCACGAAGGATATTCATAGCCTTTTTGGAAAGAGAGGTGGGAAGACCGTCGCCGACAAAGGTAAGACGTCTGTGACCGGGCATGATTCCGTCGAGCAGCCCCTCCTCCATAAGCTTTTCATAAGGTACAAAGTCGGTTTTCATCCATTCCTCATAGGGCTTGTCATTGTGTCCCTCCTGCATGTGCGAGTCTATTGTTGCATCTCCCGGACCGGGGTAGTGCTTGAGTATAGAAATAACACCCGCATCGTGCAGACCTCTTACTATAGCGCAAGCTACCTTTGCGACTCTTTCGGGGTCAGAGCCTATATGTCTCATGCTTACATCCGAGATGTCTATAACAGGGGCGTTCATTGTGTTGATGCCCGCACGGCGAAGCGCCGCTCCTGTGACCTTACCGAATGCGTATGCATAGTTCTCGTTATAGTTTGTAGCACCGAGAGCGCGCATGGACGGGAACATGTGTTCGCCGAAGCCTGACTCTGCGCCCGTAACGATAATGATAGGATAATCGGCGGTTTCATTTATCTGTTTCAGGATCTTGTCTCTGTCGGGAGCGTTTGTACTCATCCATACAGCGCCGAGCTTATGCTCTTTTATCATGGTCAGAATTTTTTCTATCTCGTTTTCCGAGAATCTTTTTTGCGCATTGGCACAAATCACCATGCCTAACTTTTGCTCTAACGTGAGTTCTTCAAAGATCAGTTCCTTTTTCATAGTTAATACCCTTTCTCTTGACTTAAAATGGTTATTTGTGTATAATAAATAAAAATATATGCGCGGGGGGTTATTATGAGTGAAAAAAAAGAAATGCGGGAAAAAGCTTCAAATTTCCGTCTGTACTATTATACGGATGCTCGGTGTGGGGATTTTGAGTCCGCGGAAGAGCCTATTGTCGTAAATTGTGCCGATTTCAATGACAGGACCAGAAAATTTACCACCAGAGTGGCTCAGGGCAGAGCGGATTTTTCTATCTGCTACGTAGCCGAGGGAGAAATATTTTTTTCGCTCGGAGGAGGAGAACGAAAATATTTAGAGGCGGGTAATGTTGCTGTAGTTTTGCCACATACACCCATGACATACGGAATAGACCGTGAGATAGAGGCAAGGCGCACGTATTGGCTTCACTTTACGGGAAGCTATGCTATGACGCTTTTAGAGAGCTGCGGTCTCGGTGAGGGCGGATATTTTAATCTGCCCGACGAGGTGGGAGTTGCCGCCGCGTTCAACGCTCTGCTTGACGAGATGAGCCATCCGCCTACGAATATCAACCGCATAAAAGCAGCCGCTCTTGCGACAATGATTATTACACAGATAGGCTCGCTCTTGGAAAGAGGAAGCAGAAAGCGCACTCTGCCGAAATCGATCGCGTACATAAGAGAGCATTATACCGAGAACATAGATAAAAGCACTCTTGCCGCCATGGACGGACTCGGGGCGTCTCAGTATCACAGCCTTTTCAAAAAGGTAATGGGACGGACTCCTGCCGCATATATCACCGCTCTGCGCATGAGAAAGGCGAGAGAGCTTTTGCTCGACCCCAATCTGCCTATTGCAGACGTCTCAGAGCAGTGCGGATATGATGACGCCCTTTACTTTTCACGTGTTTTCCGCCGTACAGTCGGAGTGTCTCCGAGCGAGTACCGCAAGCGCGGGGCAGATTAAGCCAACGCGGAGGACCAGTCGTTAAGAAGTATAAGACCTATGACCGCTATGATAACGCCCAAATACTGCATAGGACGTAGCTTTTCCTTGAAAATGAAGCGCGCAATGACGAAGGATATAAGAATAGAAGTGCCCGTTTTCGCCATAAAGTAGAATACCGTGGGCAGATAATCGATAACCTTACCGCCCGTATAGAAGGATGTAGCGTTAGTTATAGCGTAGCCTATTATCCAGGGCGCGCCGACGAGGCTTACCTTGAGGATAGAGGAAAAAGAGGGACGCGCCTTGCTTTCTATAGCGAGACCGTCGGCATCCACACCCGTTCTTTGAGGCGGATTGATGAAGAGAAGAATTATGAACGCGATGACCTCGATAATTGATGCATAAAAGAGACAGCATTCAAGCGGGGGCACCTCGGGAGAGCTTTGGTTGACAGAGAGCAGCTTTATGGAGAAGCCCTCAAGACCGTTTCCGATACCGCCCATAATAGCCCAGAACCAGAATTTCGGGGAAGTGCTTGCGGTAGTTTTGACTCCGTCATCCTTTTTGTTAAACAGAACAAGGGCAACAAGGAGAAGAACGATACCGAGGTACATATACCAATAAATCGGGCTGTTTTCGGGCCAGAGAATTCTGGACAAAAGAATGGAAACTATCAATCCGATACGGCAGATAAGAGCTGTGAGAAGCAGAGGACCGTGACGGACTGCCATAATGTAGCCGAGCATTCCGAATATGTAACACACAGCGCGGAAAATTCCGCAAATGATAGTTCTCGGCTCTGTGTTGAAGATGGCGTCGGATGAATTTACGCCGCTTGCGATAACAGTAGCCACAAGGTAAAAGACAGTCTCAAAAATAACGAGCATCAAATTAAAGCTGTAAGCGCTGTTGTAGATGTCCGCTGTCTGTTTTGCGTGATGCTTTACCCAGATAATTCCCAAAGAACCGATAAGAATTCCTCCAAAGAAGAAGAGATAAGCAAAAATTGTTGGCTGCGCAGGCGAAAACGGAGTAGCCGCGGTTCCGAAAATATCCATAATTCCTCCATGATAAGTAAAAATTCGATATTTTGTATTTACAAAAACAGTATAACAGATATCAATATTAAAATCAAGAGCTTTTTTGACGATTGATATGGATTTTTTTACGATTTTATCAAGACTTTTTGCGCTTAAAAAAGCTGAAAAGTCTCTGTTTAAAGGAAAAACGGCAAAAACGGCATCTGCAAAGAATTCCGCTCTACAGTCAATTCGAAAAAGGCTGAACAAAAAAGGAACCGAAGCGTTTTTCGGTTCCTTTTGCATAATTAATGATATATGTGAAAATTTGCGATTTTTGAACGCCGGAAGAAATTAAAATCAGATTATTTCCTCGCGCGAGCCGTCCTTGTGAACGATAGTAACGAAAAATCTGTCGGAATATTTGTCGTTATAAGCGTGCTTTGTTTCTGAGAAAAGCTCAACTATCCCTTGCCATTCATTGTGATATTTCGTTGAAATGTTTAAAGTCAAAGCTGTTTTTTTGAAAATTCGGAGGGCGGTATGCCGTTGATTTTTTTGTAGGTGCGCGAAAAATAGGAGATGCTTTCGAAGCCGCATTCGTATGCCGCTTCGGTGACAGATTTTCCCTCGGAGAGACAGATATCCGCATTTTTGCATCGGATAGAGTTGAGATAGGTAAAGACGGTCTGCCCCGTATAGCGCTTAAACTCTCTCGCAAGATAGTATTTCGTTATGCCGCATACTGCAGAAAGGCTTTCGAGCGACAGGTTCTCTCTGTAGTGGTCTGCCATATATGCAATAATGTTTTTTATGTATTCCTCGGACGGCTTTTCTTTCTCGTCCCGATGTTCTTCAATTTTGGAGTGATGCTCGCACAGCTCGATAAGCAATGCGATTACAGAAAGGCGTGCCTTTGCCGCCTTGAGCTGAAAGCTGTTACCGCCGCTCCGATAGTCCTCTACCGCACGGACAAGCTCAGAAAACAGTCGGCGGCTTTCTTCCGAGCGAACGATGGGGGTAAATGAGCGCTCCTTGACGGAAAGCCCATTTTCCGTACAGAAGCCCTCGTCTATTATGATGAAATAATAGCTCACTCCGATTTCACTGTACAGTCGGTGAATGGTCCTTGAGTTGACTATTATCATATCGCCCGCACAGACCTGCATTTCTACGTTTCCGTATCGCAGTGTTCCATTGCCTTCGGTTACCATAAGAATTTCAACATTTTCATGCCAGTTACAGATGCAGTCGAGGGAATGTTCCCTCAGAGAAAGTATGAAGGGGCATAACATATCCTTGCGGATGTTGGTGTGATGTTCATAAAAAAGATCGGACATTTTTCACCTCAAATATCAATATAGTGAAAATATAAGTCAATATTTTACTTGAATAGCTTTTGTGTTTATTTTATAATAAAAATGGGCGGTTGTCAATAGATTTTTACATTTAAAAATCATATCCTGAAATCGCTTAAATATCAATTTGCGAAAAGGAATAAAAATGAAAATACTTGCTATAGGCGCACATCAGGACGACAATGAATTCCGTGTAGGCGGAATGGCGCACAAGTGGGTGCAGGCAGGACATGAGGTAAGATTTCTCAGCCTGTGTAACGGCTGCGGCGGGCATCATATTATGACTCCCGAAGAGACAACAGCGAGACGCGCGAAGGAATCCGCAAAGGTTGCCGAATTTCTCGGAATAGAATATGACGTATGGGATATAGACGACTGCACTATAGTGGCAGACCTTCCCACAAGAGAAAGGCTTATCCGCTATATAAGAAGCTATTCGCCCGACCTCATAATCACTCACCGCACTAATGACTATCATGCGGATCACCGCGCGGCAGGTCAGCTCGTGCAGGATGCTTCATATATACTGACAGTTCCCCATACCTGTCCCGACGTACCCGCTATGAGAGAAATGCCTGTTATCGTATATAACGAGGACGGCTTCAAAAACCCGGTATTTACAGCTACCTATGTTATAGATATGAATGACGAAATAGATACGAAGCTTCATATAGCGCACTTAAACGAGAGTCAGGTATATGAATGGCTTCCTTATACATACGGACAGACAGTGCCCGAAGGAGAAGCAGAGCGCTTTGCCTTCCTTAAAGGCATGGAGATAACAGAGGACACCACCGACGAGGAGGTAATGTCCGTCGCGAGAGGTTATGCGGTACGCTTCGCAAAAACAGCGGCGCGCTTCAGACGTGAGCTTATCGAGCGTTACGGAGAGGAGCGAGGCTCCAAGGTAAGATATGCGGAGGCTTTTGAGCTTTGCGAATACGGAAAACAGCCCTCCCCCGAAATGGAGAAAGAGCTGTTTGGCTTTTAATTTATAATTGTCTGTCGGTTAATTTCTTTTTGCCGCTTTTCTCATAGAAGGCGAGACCTATGACTACGAGCGCCATTCCGCAGATGCCGATAAGCCCTATCTTTTCTTTAAACGCGATAAGACCGACGAGTGATGCGGCAACAGGCTCGATTATTGAAATGACGGATGCCTTTCCCGCGCTTGTTTTGGAAAGACCGTAGGTGTAGAGAATATAGGGCAATATTGTGTTTACAAGAGCCATTCCGAAGGAGTACAGCATGCCTTCACCGTCTCTGAGCAGTGTAACAAGCTCAGGCGCGCGGCAGAAGGGAAGAATACCTATAAGAGCGAACAGGAATGTGTAAAAAATCACCGTCTTTGAGGGATAGCACTTCGAAGCGACCTTGCCGAAAATACTGTAAAGGGCATATCCGAAGCCCGAAAGGATTCCGTAGATAAGACCCATTTTCGTTATATGTATTGAGGATGAGCCGCATACCATAACGCAGCCCGCAAAGCAGACACAGAGCGACAAAAATCCGAATACCGTAATTTTATCCTTGAAGAAAAAGAAAGAGAGCAGGCACACCCAGAAGGGCGAGGTGTACATAAGAATACAGGCGACCGAGAGCGAGTTTTCGGCTATTGAATTCATATAACACACGTTGAAAAACATAAAGCTGCAAATTCCCGTTCCTATAAACATCCACACGTCACGGAGCTTAATTTTAATAGCCTTGGCATCGGTTATGAGAATATAGATAAGCATAACCAAAACGGTGAAAAAGGCTCTTACCGCTACTGTCTGAGTAGTAGAAAAGCCAAGAGAGAAAAGCTTCCTCGAAAATATTCCCACGGTTCCCCAGAGCATAGCGGAGACAAGGATAGATATATCGCTCATTTTAATATCAATTTTTTTCATATATACCTCGAATACACCCGAAATAAATGTCAGTAATACTTTACCACAAATACAAGAAAAAGTCAATCATTTTGAAAGGAATTTTATTATGAAAAACGTAAAACCTCTTGACATTAAGGACCTCACACTTGAGCAAAAGCTCGGTATGGTAATCTGCGCAAATCTTCGTGTTGGCGAAGACGATGTTCAGACCGCTATTCAGATGGTCAAGGAGCATCGTTTGGGCGCTATCTGGCTTCAGTACGATGCAAAGGAGGCACCCGATGCTATCGCCCGTGTCTTGGAGGCAGCCGATTATCCTATCCTTGTGCTTACAGACGCGGAAAACGGACTCGGCAATGCTACAATACCTCAGGCAATTTCTGTCACAGCCGCAGGCGCAAAGGATGAATACGCTTATTCCTTCGGACTTGCTACAGCCGACGCGCTTTATGAAAGGGGCTATAACGTAGTCTGCAACCCCGTTGTAGACCTTAACCAGAAAATGAACGCTCCCTGCGGACATACCACACGTACCTTCGGCGCAGACCCCGAAACCGCCGCGCGCCTCGGCGCCGCTATGGCGAGAGGAATTCACGACGGAGGACTTTTAGCTGTCTCGAAGCATTTTCCCGGAGGTCAGACCTCACCCTATGACACACATATGAGAGAGGGCTTTTCCACAAAGACGGCAGAGGAGCTTTATAACCACGATTTAGTCCCTTACCGTCATTTATTGAAGGAAGGTCTGCTTGACGGCGTAATGTCGGGACACGGACTTTTTCCTAAGATAGACGAGAAACATCCCGCCAGCCTTTCGGAAAAGGTTCTTTCGCTTATGAGACAGGACGGCTTCGACGGCTTCTTTATTACCGATGCTCTCAATATGATGGGGCTCGTTCTCAAATTCGGTAAAAACGGTCCCGTTTCTATGTGCATAGGTGCGGGAAATGACCTGGCGCTCCCTTGGACTATGCCCGTAGCAACTGCATATGACGCAATGAAGGAAGGATTTGAAAAGGGAATTATAAACGAAGAAATTCTCGATGCCGCAGTTGCGCGCATCCTCAAAGCTCAGGCGAAGACTCTGGAGCTTTCAAAGACTCGCAAAAAGGCGACACAGAAGGATTTCGATAACATAAGAAGCATCACGACAGACTGTATCTCCGCAAGATGCGCAGAGGGAGTCAAGCCGAGCATTTCAAGAGACGGTAAGCATCTTTTCGTTATAGTTACCGAGGAGCGCAGACCGATGAACGCGGATATAGACTATACTCCGGGTGCGCGCGGATGGTTCGTTCCCACATTGATAGGAGAGCATATCGCAAAATACTTCCCGAACTCGGAGGCTATGACTATGCCTCAGTATCCTTCCACAAACGACAATATGCCCTTCCTCGATAAGCAGACGAAGTACGATGACGTAATATTCGTAACCGCCGCTATGACCCGTGCTTATGTCGGCAGAGACTGTCTCTCCAGCCGTCTTGTAGACCTTATGGATGCGCTTCAGTCTACAAACAGAATTTCTACTCACATTCACTTCGGAAACCCCTTCGTAGCCGCAGGCGCTCCTTATATAGAAAGAGTGATAATGGGCTACTGCTCGGCAGACTGCGTAGAGCATGCCTTCAAAATACTCGCAGGCGAGGCAGAAGCAAAGGGCGTTATCCCTTACGATTGCATAGAGTTCCATAAAAAAGGTCATATATTTATGTAATTTCAAAAAAATCCGCGAAAGGAAATTCAATAATGAAAAACGTAAAACCGCTTGATATCAAGAGCCTTACACTTGAGCAAAAGCTCGGTATGGTGATATGCTCCCATCTTCAATTGGGCGAGGAAGAGATACAGAACTCTATTCAGATGGTGAAAGAGCATCGCTTGGGCGCTGTCTGGCTTCAGCATGATGAAAAAAATGCGTCCGAGGTTATAGCACGTGTTTTAGAGGCTGCCGATTACCCACTTCTCGTGTTTACCGACTCGGAAAACGGACTTGGCGACTGCACGATACCTCAGGCAATATCCATTACCGCCGCAGGCGCAAAGAATGAATACGCTTATTCATTTGGACTTGCTACAGCGGACGCTCTTTATGATATGGGTTATAACGTAGTCTGCAACCCCGTTGTAGACCTTAACCAGAATATGAACGCTCCCTGCGGACATACCACACGTACCTTCGGCACAGACCCCGAAACCGCCGCGCGCCTCAGCGCCGCTATGGTGAGAGGAATTCACGACGGCGGACTTTTAGCCGTATCCAAGCATTATCCCGGAGGTCAGACCTCACCTTATGACACACATATGAGAGAGGGCTTTTCCACAAAGACGGCAGAGGAGCTTTATAACCACGATTTAGTCCCTTACCGTCATTTGTTGAAGGAAGGTCTGCTTGACGGCGTAATGTCGGGACACGGACTTTTTCCGAACATAGACAAGGAACGCCCTACCAGTCTTTCGGAAAAGGTTCTTTCGCTTCTGAGACAGGACGGCTTCGACGGATTCTTTATTACCGACGCGCTCATTATGATGGGTATAGTTCTCAAATACGGATACAGAATGCCTGTTCCTATGTGCATAGATGCGGGAAATGACTTGGCACTCCCTTGGTCGACGCCTGTCGCAACTGCATATGACGCAATGAAGGAAGGATTTGAAAAGGGTATTATAAGCGAAGAAATTCTCGATGCCGCAGTTGCGCGCATCCTCAAAGCGCAGGCAAAGACGCTGGAGCTTGCGAAGACTCGCAAAAAGGCGACACAGAAGGATTTCGATAACATAAGAAGCATCACGACAGACTGTATCTCCGCAAGATGCGCAGAGGGGGTCAAGCCGAGCATTTCAAGAGACGGTAAGCACCTTTTCGTTATAGTTACCGAGGAACGCAGACCGATGAACGCGGATATAGACTACACTCCGGGTGCGCGTGGATGGTTCGTTCCCACACAGATAGGTGAGCATATAGCGAAATATTTTCCGAACTCGGAGGCTATGACAATTCCCCAGTATCCTTCTACAAACGATAATGCGCCTTTCCTCGATAAGCAGACAAGGTACGATGACGTAATATTCGTAACCGCCGCTATGTCTCGCGCCTACGTCGGCAGAGACTGTCTCTCCAGCCGTCTTGTTGACCTTATGGATGCGCTCCAGTCTACAAACAGAATTTCTACTCACATTCACTTCGGAAATCCCTTCGTAGCCGCAGATGCTCCCTATATAGAAAGAGTGATAATGGGCTACTGCTCGGCAGACTGCGTAGAGCATGCCTTCAAGATTCTGGCAGGCGAGGCAGAGCCTAAAGGCGTTATTCCCTACGATTGCATAGAATTCCACGAAAAAGGTTATATCTTCAGATAATTTTTTACTATCAGGTGAGGATTTTCAAATGTTCAAGGTGTCTAAAAAAATACTCCCGTTCGGCGCAACACCTGACGAGCGCCAGATAAACCATATGAATATGGAAAAGAAGGTATTTTTTCATTTCGGAATAAACTCCTTTTCCAATGTAGAATGGGGAAACGGAAAAGAAGACCCCGCCGCCTTCGCACCCAAAAAGGTAGACACAGACCAATGGATACGCGTAGCAAAGGATGCGGGCTTTAAGTTAGCCATTCTGACTGCTAAGCATCATGACGGTTTTTGTCTTTGGCAAACGGCATACAGCGAGCATTCCATAAAAAACAGCCCCTATCAAAACGGAAAGGGCGACATAGTCCGCCAGTTCACAGACTCCTGTCGAAAATACGGACTTAAGGCGGGCATCTACATTTCCCCTTGGGACAGAAACTCTCCCTATTGGGGCAAGAGCGAATACAGCGACTATTACGCCGATCAGCTCACCGAGCTTGTCACGAACTACGGTGAGATAGACGAAATATGGTGGGACGGCGCAGGCAGCGGCGAAACGGAATATAATTGGAAGCTTTGGGCTGATATAATTTCAAAGCATCAACCCAAGGCGCTCATATTCGGTCCCACTCCAAAATCCTTTGGTTCTTCCGAATATGTGAGTCTTCGTTGGGTAGGAAACGAGCGCGGCTTTGCGGGAAAGACCCACTATGCCTCAATCGATCCCGACTCTGATGCCCTTGAAAAAACAGCCAATCTGAACACAGGAAAAATCGGAGGCGTGCGATATCTTCCCGCCGAGGTAGACGTATCTGTACGTCCGGGATGGTTCTACCATGCAAGCCAGCGCGACATGGTAAAAACTCCCCGAGACCTTGACGATATCTGGTTTCATTCGGTTGGGCGAAACGCTATCATGCTCTTAAATTTCCCGCCCAACACAGACGGAATTATCGAAGAGCCGGATGCCACAAGAGCAATACAATCAAATCAACGCATCGAAAAAATGCTTGAAAAGGATTTTGCACTCGGCGCAAGCGTAAAAACAAGCGTCGCCGCATTTTCCGAGGAGACCGATGCTGAAAATCTGACGGACGGAAGCTATGACACATTCTTTGCGTCAAAGGAAACCGACAAGGAAGCCGTATTCGAGATCTCACTTCCCCAAAAAGCTCGTTTCAATGTTTTATCTGTCAGCGAGGTCTTTGAGCTTGGCGAACGAATTACCGAATTTGAGGTAAAGAACAAGGAAACAGGCGAGGTAATAGCTACGGGTACGTCGGTCGGCAGAAAGAAAATGCTGAGATTTCCCTACGTTGAGACATCAAAGATAGAGCTTTACGTAAAAGCGGAGGCGCAGTTAGTCTTAAGAAGCATTTCTCTCTATGACTATGTCGCCCCCGAGGAGAGCGGAGAGACTCAATACGGAGGAAACCTGCTTGAGCTTGACGGCGCATCTGTCGAGCTTTCGAACGGCGGCAAGGAAGCACGTCTCGTCTTCGGCGGTGTGTACGACTACAATTACGTACAGCTCAAGCTTACGTCGGACGCGCCTTACGAAATTTTCGCCTTCGACGGCACGAACTATTATTCGGTAGCCAAGCGAAACGGAAACACCTCCCTGCAAACAGTAGCACTTGACACCGTAAAGGGCAGCTATCAGTTGAAGATAAAAGCCGATTCTCCCTTCGACATGAATCAATCTTTCTCGGTATTTATGAAAAAATAAGCCAAGAAAGCGAATTAAAGCAAAAAAATCACTAATAATAAATAAGCTATCCGCCGTTTTTCAACACGGCGGATAGCAAAAATCTTTAAAATCTCAACTAAATTTAATTTACCCCTTGACATTTTGAAGTTTATTTGCTATAATAACTAAGCAACCAAAAAGAATACTTACGGAGAAGTACTCAAGTTGGCCGAAGAGGCGCCCCTGCTAAGGGTGTAGGTCGGATTTTAACCGGCGCGAGAGTTCAAATCTCTCCTTCTCCGCCAACAAAAAGAGAACTTTTGTCTACCAAAAGTTCTCTTTTTGTTTATCCAAGCCGCAGGCTTGGTATATCATTGAATGTATAACTCGCCTGTGGCGAGATATACATTCGTATATCATCAGCCCCTGCGGGGCTGTATCTCATCACGCGCCAGCGTGTATCTGCCTGCGGTTTGATGATATACCGCAACAAGTTGCGGATGATATACAATGCTTCGCATTGATGATATACACGCCTTACGGCGTGATTGGGACGCGATATTGCGAAAAGCTCTTGAATTGTTTTGTAACATATGATATACTAAAACAAGAAACAAATCTTCTAAAAGGAGAAAAAATATGGCATTCTTTCAATTTCATTTTTTCAGCGAGGCACTCGGGATGCAATCCGAGGCTTACGTTATAATTCCGCAGAGGCAGGTGTCGGGGCAGATAGGCATTGAGTCCGAGAGCCGCGGCGAAAAATACAAGTGTCTTTACCTTCTTCACGGTCTGAGCGACGATCACACTATTTGGATGCGCCGCACCTCTATCGAGCGTTACGCGTCAAAATACGGCGTCTGCGTTGTTATGCCCTGCGCTCACCGCAGCTTCTACTGTAACACCTCTTACGGCGCAAAATACTACGATTTCGTGGCGCGTGAGCTTCCCGGTCTTATCTGCGAGTTCTTCAACGTTTCAAATAAGCGCGAGGACAACTTTATTGCGGGGCTTTCGATGGGCGGCTACGGTGCGCTCAAGATCGCTCTTCGCGAGTGCGACCGTTTCTGTGCCGGTGTTGGTCTTTCGTCCGTGACTGATCTCAAGGACTCTTGGAAAACCGAGATCATGGAGACTGTTTTTGGCAAGTGTACCCCTGTTCCCGACGAGGACGACCTTTTCTGGCTTGCAGATGCTAAAGCAAGTGATCAAAACCGTCCGAGGCTCTTTATGGCAGTTGGAACCGAGGACGGGCTATATCCCGAAAACGTACGGTTCAGAGACAAGCTTGAATCTCTTGGATATGATCTTAAATACGCTGAGGCACCCGGTAATCACAACTGGGAATTCTGGGATGAGCATATTCAGGGCGCGCTTGATTGGATGTTCAACAATTAAGTTTACTTAATTAATTATTATTTGCTTAATTATTATTCGTCAAAATAATCATTCTGTTAATTTTACTTAACTTATTTGTGTTTATATGTTATTAAAACAGAAAGAGGAGAGCTTGGTGTTCTCCTCTTTGTTTTTTCTTACTTTGTCATTTTTTCCTGCTTGACCTTATGGTCTATGACGTGGCGGGAGGCAAGCTCGCGCTTGATATCGTCCAGTGAGATGCCCATCTGCACCATAAGGACGAGAACGTGATAGGTGAGGTCGGATATTTCATATATAGTTTCGGCTTTATCGTCCGCCTTACCTGCGATTATTACCTCGGTCGATTCCTCGCCGACCTTTTTGAGTATCTTGTCTATTCCCTTTTCAAAGAGGTAGGTGGTGTAGGAGCCCTCCTTCTTCTCGGTCTTTCTGCCCTCTATGAGCTTCATCAAGGCTTCGAGTGAGAATTGGCTCTCGGTAAGCTCGGGGCTTTCCCAGACGGTATCGTTGAAGCAGGAGAAAGTACCCTTATGGCAGGCGGGGCCGTCGGGCTCGACCATTACCTCGAGGGCATCCCCGTCGCAATCGGCGGTTATGCTGACTATATGCTGGTAGTTTCCGCTCGTCTCGCCCTTGAGCCATAGCTCTTGACGGGAACGGCTATAAAAGCAGGTCAGTCCCTTTTCCATTGAAATCTCAAGGCTCTCACGGCTCATATACGCA